>NZ_DASZBY010000071.1:0-13865 GCF_035943795.1 Aliidongia sp.
TCCTAGGGATAGACCACGACCCGGCACAGCGCACCGGCACCGTCGTTCGCCAGGCGGGCCATCGTTTCCGGCAGGTCGGCGAAGGCGCTGTCGCCGTCGAGGAAATGGTCATAGACCGGATCGGTGAGCAGATCGAGGGCCAGTGCCAGCCGACGGCGGTGGGTCCAGCGCGGCCGCTGGGCCGGGGCGACCATGCCGACCTGGGAAGCGCGGATCGTCAGGCGCTTGGCATGAAAGGCCTCGCCGAGCGGCAGGGTGACCGGCTGGTCGCCGTACCAGCTCATGTCGAGCACCGTCGCCTCGAGGCCAGCAAGGCGGAGCGCCAGGGCCAGACCCGCCGGCGTGCCGCTGGCCTGGATGACCAGATCCTGGTCGGCTGGGGCCGCGTCCGGCAGGGCGAAGCGGCAGCCGAGGGCTTCGGCCAGGGCGCGCCGCGCTGGGTCGCGGTCGACCAGGGTGACCTCGGCACCGGGAAGGCGGGTGGCCACGGTGGCGACCAAGCCGCCAACCACGCCGGCGCCAATCACCGCGATCCGGGACCCCGGCATGGCCGCGCCATCCCACAAGCCGTTCAGCGCGGTTTCCAGATTGGCCGCGAGCACGGCCCGCCGCGTCGGGACCGCATCCGGAATCGCTATCGCCGCGACGGCCGGCAGGTTGAAACGGTCCTGGTGCGGATACAGGCAGAACACGCGACGGCCGACCAGCGTGTCCGGACCCGCTTCGACCAGCCCGACGGCGCTATAGCCGTATTTGACCGGACCGGGAAAATCGCCGTCCTGGAACGGGCAGCGCATGGCCTGGTGCTGGCTGGCCGGCACTCCGCCCCGGAACACCAGCGCCTCGGTCCCCCGGCTGATGCCGCTCGCCAGCATGCGCACACGGATTTCCCCCGATCCGGGTTCCGCGAGCGGCATCGACCTGATTTCGCCCTGCCCGGGTGCCGCCACCCAGAAAGCGCGCGCGACGTCGCTCACGAGAAATCGCACTCGAACAGCATGTCGTCGCCCAGCGCGAAGCGGCGCAGGCGCGGCCGCAGGCCCTGGGCCAGATCCTGGATCTCCGGCAGCTGGATGCCTGGGCGGCCGGAACCGATGATGAGCGGCGAGATCGTCAGTTGCAGCCGGTCGAGCGCGCCCTGAGCCAGAAAGCGCGAGACCGTGACGCCACCCCCCTCGACGAAGACCCAGCCGAGACCGCGCGCGCCCAGCAGGGCGATGATGGCGCGACAATCGAGCGTGCCGTCGGCGGCGCGCGGCACGGTCACGACCTCCGCCCGGCCCAGCCGGGGTGGCGGGTCGCGATCCGCGGCGGTGATGACCAGGGTCGCTGCCGCCGCGTCGCGGAACAGCGCATAGTCGGGACCCAGTCCCAGCATCGGGTCGAGCACGACCCGCACCGGATTTTCGCCGGGACAGCGGCGCACGGTCAGTTGCGGATCGTCGAGCCGAACCGTGTCGGCGCCGACCAGGATCGCGTCGGCCAGCGCGCGCATGCGGTGATTGTGCAGCAGGTCCTCGGGTCCCGTGACCCAGCGAGACGCGCCGTTGGCCGCGGCGATGCGGCCATCCAGGCTCTGGCCCAGATGGGCGATCGTAAAAGGCAGCTGGGGCCGGATCGCCAGCGGCAGGTAAAGCTCGAGCAGGCGGCAGATCGCCGCCGGCGGCGTCGGGTCGATCGACCAGCCGCCGTCACGCTCGATCCACAACCGGCTTTCGGCGACGTCGAGCCGCAACGGACCGCCGCCGGCGGGTATGCCCAGGCGACGGGCCGCACAAATCGCGTCCCAGGCAGCGGCTTCGTCGAGTAGGATGGGGGCACGCACCGCTTATGATCGTCCTGTCATCGGGATGAAACCACGGCCGAGCCGGGTCTGTCGTCGAGGCCGAGTTTATCTAGCCCGAGTTTGCCGCTGATGTCACAACCACGCGAGCGTACAAAACATTCCCCATCGGCGCGAGCGGACATGGATCGCGCGACGATTCTGCTGACTTTGGCCGGGATTCCGGCCTGGGGCGTGCTCATACACCTGGATCCGGGCCTGTCGCCGGCGCTGGGGACGGCCGCGCTTGCCGGCTGGCTCTGCTACGCGCTCGTCGTGCGCGGCGCGATGGTCCGGGCGGGCCTGTCACGCTGGGGCTGGGCAAACGGCATCACCCTGCTGCGCGGCCTGCTCGTCGCCCTGATGGTCCCGTTCCTGTTCGCCAGCGGGTCCGCCGGCTGGTTGCCGATCCTGCTCGGCGCCGCGGCCCTGGCGCTCGACGGCATGGACGGGCCCTTGGCGCGACGGAGCGGCCTCGCGAGCCCGTTCGGCGCGCGTTTCGACATGGAGACCGACGCACTGACCGTGCTGATGCTGAGCGCACTGGTCGCGGCCGATGGCCGGGTCGGCGCCTGGGTCCTCTCGAGCGGCGCGCTGCGCTATCTTTATGTCGCGGCCGGCGAGGTCTGGCCGGCGCTGCGCCGCGCCCCACCGCCGAGCTTCGCCCGCAAGCTGGTGTGCGTGCTGCAGATCGCCGGCTTGCTGGTGGCACTCATGCCGATCCTGGTGCCGCCCTGGCCGGCGATCGTCGCCGGCATCTCGCTCATGATGCTGTTCTGGTCGTTCGGCCGCGACGCGTGGGGCCTCATGCGCGACCAGGGCATGGCGGAATCGTCCGCGGCACCATATCTCAGCGATACCGGCGGTGTATGATGCCGGCCAACACGCTCTCGGGTCAGTCAGGATGTTGAAGCAAGCGATGGCAAAATCCGGTCAGGAACAGCGGGTCTTGCCGCCGCACGAGGTCAATCGGGCGGTCGCCGACCTGCGTCGCGGCGATATCGTGCTGCTGAGCGACGGCACGGACGCCGCGCTGATCCAGGCGGCCGAGGCGATCGACGACGAAGGGCTGGCGCGCGCCCATGCCTTCACCCGGGCGCGGCCCGTGCTGGCGACGACCCTGCGGCGCGCGATCGCGCTCGAACTGGCGCCCGAGGAAGACGCGGTCGGGGTCGCGGTCGAGCTGCTGCCGCCGGCCGATGCGTCGGCCGCCTTCCTGCGCGAGCTGGCCGATCCGACCGTGGTGCGCGAAGTGTCGGCGGCGCCGATCGGCATCAGCCGCGTCGGGTCCAAGAGCCTGGCCAATGCCGCGATCGAGCTGGCCAAGCTCGCCCGTCTGCTGCCCGCCATTGCCTGCTTTCCGATCGGGCCGCGCGAGGGCGCGCTGATCGCCCGGCGCGAAGGGATCATCGAGGTCGGGCTCGACCAAGTGTTCGCCCATCGGACCGTGCTGGCCCGCACGCTGCGCCAGGTTGCCGAGGCCAATGTCCCGCTGGTCGACGCGGAGCATACGCGCATCATCGCATTCCGGCCGGACGACGGCGGCACCGACCATCTGGCGATCTTGATCGGCGAGCCCAAGGGACCGGCCCCCGTGCTGGCCCGCATCCATTCGGAATGCTTCACCGGCGACCTGCTGGGCAGCCTGCGCTGCGACTGCGGCGATCAGCTGCGCGGCGCGATCAAGGCGATTTCCGAGGCCGGCAGCGGCATCGTGATCTATCTGGCCCAGGAAGGCCGCGGCATCGGCCTGGTCAACAAGCTGCGCGCCTATACCCTGCAGGATGCCGGCTTCGACACGGTCGACGCCAACCTGCAGCTAGGCTTCGACGCCGACGAGCGGGTCTACCAGCCGGCGGCCGAGATCCTGCGCCAGCTGGGCTTCGACAAGGTCCGCCTGATGACGAACAACCCGGAAAAGGTCGCGGCGCTCGCCCAGCACGACATCGAGATCGTCGAGCGCGTGCCCAGCGTCTTCGCGTCGAACGACCATAACCGGAACTACCTGGCGACCAAGGCGAAGCGCAGCGGCCATCTGTTCTGACCCGGCATTCCTTGCCGGTCGGCAGAGCCGCTTCGCCCTAACCGACTGAAAAACAACGAGGCCGATTTGGCATCGGCCTTGCGTAGCTGGTTCGGGGACCCTTTGTCCCAGGGACCGGACATGGATACGCCGAGCACACCGACCGTCGAGACGATCAACGTCCAGGGTAAAGTCCCGGCCGCGAAGTCGCATCTGTGGGCCAGCGATCATTTCAGCTTTCACGACCTGCTGGACGCGATCAATCCGCTGCAACACATCCCGATCGTCAGCACGATCTATCGGGCGGTCACCGGCGACACGCTGGGCAATGCCGCCCGCGTGGTCGGCGACGGGATCTACGGCGGCGTCATCGGCGTCATCGCCGGCCTGGTCGACGTCAGCGTGATCGAAGCGACCGGCAAGGACATCGGCCAGAACGTCATGGCCGCCCTGACCGGCGACGATGACGCGGCCTCCGGCGCCGATCCGCAGGCCGCCCAGGCGACATCGGCGCCCAATGCGCCGGCCGCGGCCCCTCCTGCCGCAAGCACCGCCCCCACGCCCAAGCCCGTCGCCGCACCTGCTGCCGCCGACCTGGCGACGCCGGTTGCGGCAGCCGGCATTCCCATGGCTCCCGCCCAGGCTCCGTTGATGCCGATCTCGGCCGAACCGAAGCTGGTAGCACTCAACGGCCAGGCACGCAGCTTCGCCATCGACACCTCGCCCGAGGGCATCTTGGCGCTCCGAACCACGTCGAACAGCACGCCGCGCCCGGTCGCACTCAACATCCCCGGCGGCACCATGGCATCGAGCCAGCGGGTCCCGGTCACCGGCGCCGAATTCGCCCAGCGCATGCAGGAGGGCTTGGACAAATACAAAGCCCTGATGCTACAGCGCGAGAACGGCGGCACCGGCAGTGCAATCAATCAGGTACAGTGATACCGTTCATCATGATCGAGACGAGCCCACCGAGGTGACCATGGACCTGCTGGTCTCGGGCGACGGCACCGCCCGGTTTGCCGATAGAATCTTTCGTTGTGCGCTGGGTCGCGGCGGTCTGAGCGACGCCAAACGCGAGGGCGATGGTGCCACGCCGATCGGCGCCTGGCCGCTGCGCCGCCTGCTGTATCGGCCGGACCGGATCCTGGCACCACCGACGACCGGCCTGCCGGTGACGCCGATCGGTCCCGCCGACGGCTGGTGCGATGCGCCGGGCGACAAGAATTACAATCTGCCGGTCATCCTGCCCTATCCGGTCAGTACCGAGGCGCTCTGGCGCGACGATCCGGTCTACGACCTCATCGTGCCTCTGGGCTATAACGACGGCCCGATCGTGCCGGGCCATGGCAGCGCCATCTTCCTGCATCTGGCCCGGGACGGCTATCTGCCGACCGAGGGCTGCGTCTCCCTCGCCCGCGCCGACATGCTGGCCTATCTGGCCGTCGCCACCACCGCGTCGCGCGTGATCATCACACGCTAGTAAGCGGCGGCCGTTCGCCGAAGATCGCCGAGCCGATCCGGACATGGGTGGCGCCCAGCGGCACTGCCAGCCGCCAATCGGCGCTCATGCCCATGCTGAGCGTGCCCAGGCCATGGCGCTGGGCGATCGAGCGCAACAGCGCGAAATGCAGGCTCGGCTCGTCATCGACCGGCGGAATGCACATGAGCCCGGCGATCGGCAGCTTCAGGCGCTCGATGCAGTCGCGGATGAAATCGTCGGCCTCGCGCGGCGGCACGCCGGCCTTCTGCGGCTCCTCGCCGGTATTGACCTGGACCAGCAGGGTCCGCGTGCGGACCGGCCCCTTGGCGAAGGCCTGGCCCAGCGCCTCAGCCAGCTTCGGCCGGTCGACCGTCTCGATCACGTCGAACGTGTCGAGCGCTTCCTTCAGCTTGTTGGTCTGCAGCGGCCCGATCAGGTGCAGGGAAAGATCGGGGAATTCGCCGCGCAGATCCGGAAATTTACCCATCGCTTCCTGCACCCGGTTCTCGCCGAACCGGCGCTGGCCGGCGGCAAGCGCCGCCCACACCGCCTCGACGGGTTTGGTCTTGGACACGGCAACAAGCTGGACGGCGTCGGCCGGGCGACCGGCCCCGAGTGCGAGCGTCGCCAACTCGGCACGGATTTCATCGAGATGAGCGTGGATCGGATCGGTCATCGGGACTCGCTTCGAGAGGGGGCAGGGCGCCGGATCTTACTCTTTTCACGGTCGCTCGCGTCCAGCGGAGATTGTCTCGAAAGAAAAGTGCTGCCTCGGCGCTCGGAATCTGCTTTATTCGGAATCGAACAATTAGGCGCCGAAAACGAACCTGATCTTGCGGGAAACCAGCGCTCGAAGCATCGGAAGCGAACTTCCGGCCTCGGGAGCCCCCCGCCGGGTCGTTCGCAGAAATTTCCCGAGGCGCGCTTGTAGCTGCGCTGCGAGGGGCAGTACCTTGACGACGAGGACCGGGCATCGCTCGCCCCAAACAATAAACCTTGGAGGAAAAATGCTCGCCAGTGTCTCCCTGCGCGCCGGTGTCGCGACCGCCGCCCTGCTCGCCCTCGGGGCCGCCGCCTCTGCCGAGGCCGCCGACATCCGCATCGCCTGCTATTCCGACGGCAACGAATGCCCGGCGACGAAGACGCTGGCCGAACGGTTCATGAAGGACAATGCGGACATCCACATCACGATCGACGAGATGCCGTACAAGCAGATCCTGGAGAGCGTGCCGGTCCAACTTGCCGCCGGCAACGGCCCCGACATCGCGCGCGTCAGCGATTTCGCGCAGGTCGCGCCGTATCAGCTCGACCTGACGCCCTACCTCAAGGACGCGGCCTATTGGCAGCAGGCCTACGGGCCGGTGCTGGATTGGATGCGCGCGGGTCCGGAAGACAAGGGCATCTACGGCCTGATGACCCAGTTGACCGTGTCGGCGCCGATCGTGAACAAGACCCTGTTCGACCAGGCCGGCGTGCCGGTTCCGGCCAAGGGCGCCACCTGGGACGATTGGGCGGCCGCCGCCCTCAAGGTCGCCAAGGCGACCAAGACGCCCTATGGCATGGCGTGGGACCGCAGCGGCGCCCGCTTCTCGGGTCCGGCGATCTCGGAAGGTGCCAAGTTCTTCTATTCCGCCGGCCATCCGCCGGTGGTGGACGCCGGCTTCAAGGCGATGGCGGCCAAGTTCGTCAAATGGAACCAGGACGGCACGATCGACAAGGACGTGTGGGTCTCGACCGGCGGCGGCTATCGCGACGCGTTCGAGGAATTCGCCAACGGCAAGATCGCGGTCTACCTGTCGGGCAGCTGGCAGCTGGCCCGGCTGCAGAAGCAGATCGGCGACGGGTTCGAATGGACCATCGGTGCCGCGCCCTGCGGTCCCGCCGCCTGCACCGGCCTGCCCGGCGGTGCCGGGTTCGTGGCATTCAAGGGCACCAAGTCGCCAAAGGAGGTCGGGCGCTTCCTCGACTATCTGGCATCCGAGCCGGTCTATGCCGAATGGATGGTCATGACGTCGAACCTGCCGGCCAACGTCGACCTGCAGAAGAAGAAGCTGGACTACAAGCTGTCGCCGGCCGGCGTCGCCGCCATGACCGCGTTCCAGGACAATGCCACGACCCTGACGCCGCTCGCCTACAAGCTGCAGGGCTCGCAGTTGAGCCGGCCGATGTTCAACGCGACGGTCGATCGCATCAGCCAGGCGATCAGCGGCCAGATCACGCTCGACCAGGCCTATGAGCGCATCACCAGCGACGTCGCCGATGCGGCGGCGGCCAAGGCGAAGAAGTGACCGGTTCGGAGCCCAGCTCCGTGCTATCGACAGCCGCCCGATGGTTCGGGCGGCTGTATGCCCTCGTCATGAACCTGCCCGAACGCCCGATGCGCTGGGCCCAGGGGCACCTGCCCGACGGCCGGCTCGGCTGGCTGTTCGTGGGTCCGAACCTGGCGATCTTCGGCGTGTTCACCTTCCTGCCGATCGTCATCGATTTCTATTATGCGGGCACCGGCGGCACCAACCTGCTGCCGACCGAGCGGCCCTGGGTCGGGACCGAGAATTTTTCGTCGCTGCTGGCCTGCAAGGATTATTTCGACCCGAACAGCTGCGTGCGCGACCAGTTCTGGTACGCGATCTGGAACACCTCGAAATTCGTCGTGCTGCAGGTCGCCCTGATGCTCGTCTTCAGCCTGACGACGGCCCTCGTGCTGAACCGCAAGATCATCGGCCGCGGCTTCTTCCGCGCGGCATTCTTCTATCCGGTGCTGTTGAGCCCCGTGGTGGTCGCCCTCATCTGGAAATGGGTGCTGCAGCGCGACGGCGTGCTGAACGCGGCGCTGGTCGGCGGCGGCATGCAGCCGGTCGAGTGGCTGCTCGGCGCCCGCTCCGCCTTCGGCTGGACCGTATTCGTGTCGATCTGGGCACATATGGGCTTCTACACCTTGATCCTGCTGGCGGGCCTGCAGGCGATCCCGGCCGACATCTACGAGGCGGCCTCGATGGATGCGGCCCCGCCCTGGCGCGTGTTTCGCCGCATCACCCTGCCGCTGCTGATGCCGAGCGTGCTGGTGGTGTTCGTACTGGGCCTGATCCGCGCCGTGCAGATCTTCGACGAGGTCTATGTCCTGACCGGCGGCGGCCCCGGCTCCGCCACGACCTACCTGGTCGAATTCATCTACAACACCGGCTTCTCGAGCCAGGTCCGGCAATACGGCCTGGCCGCCGCGGCCTCGCTGCTGCTGGCCGGGGTACTCCTGGTGCTGACGCTCGTGCAACTGCGCGGCATGCGCGGGACGAAAGGGGATTCCCGTGGCTAGCCTCGGACGCCTGCTGACCGCCACGCGCGGTCGAGGGAAGCTGGATTGGACCGATTGGGCCAGCTATCTCTACCTGGGCCTCGGCACCCTGCTGATGCTGGGGCCGGTGCTGTGGCTGGCGCTCAGCTCCCTCAAGAGCCCATCCGGCCTGATCGAGTTTCCGCCGACCCTGCTGCCGCAGGAGCAGGTGCGCGCGGCCGTGCCCAACTATCCGAACCCGCTGCCGCTCTACCGCATCACCAAGGGCGACCATGCCGGGCAGACGCTGGCCGAGGTGCGCAAGATCGGCCTCCAGGCGACCATGGTCGACCCGGCGGCGCCCGAGACCCTGATCCGGGTGCCGATCGACGACCGGAGCAAGATCATGCGGCTCCACGCCGCCTGGGACAATTACACCGACCTGCTGAAGAAGTTCGATTTCGGCCGCTACCTGTGGAACAGCGTGTTCATCACCACGGTCGCGACGATCATCACCCTGCTGCTGAACTCGATGGCCGCCTTCGCGCTGTCGAAATACAAGTTCGCCGGCCGCGAGCCGGTGTTCCTGATGATGCTGGCGACCCTGATGATCCCGCCGACCATCATCCTGGTGCCGAACTACCTGATCGCGGCCGTGCTGGGCCTGACCGACAATCCGTGGGGCGTAATCTGGCCGGCGGTCGCGACGCCGACCGGCGTATTCCTGCTGCGGCAATACATGCTGACCCTGCCCGACGACCTGCTGGAGGCGGCGCGCATGGACAATGCGTCGGAATGGCGGATCTATTGGCGCATCGTGTTGCCGCTGTCGAAGCCGGCGCTGGCCGTGCTCGCGATCTTCTCGGTCATGTGGCGCTGGAACGAGTTCCTGTGGCCGATGGTCGTGCTGGGCCGCAACGAGACCTTCACCCTGCCGCTGGCGCTCAACTCGTTCCAGGGCGAGCTTACGACCCAGTGGAACTATCTGCTGGCCATGACGGTCGTGACCCTGGTCCCCGTCACCGTCATCTTCGCGCTGCTGCAGCGGCACATCACCCAGGGCATCGCCTCAGCCGGAGTCAAATGATGAGCCGTATGAACGGCAGCCTGTCGCTCGAGGGGCTGGTGAAACGTTTCGGGGGCACCCAGGTCGTCCATGGCGTCAGCTTCGACGTGGCCGACGGCGAGTTCGTCGTGTTCGTCGGACCGTCCGGCTGCGGCAAGTCGACCCTGCTGCGCATGATCTGCGGGCTGGAGACGGTCAGCGAGGGCGAGGTCCGCATCGGCGGCGAGCGGGTCAACGACCTGCCGGCGGCCCGCCGCGGCCTGGCGCTGGTGTTCCAGTCCTACGCGCTCTATCCGCACATGACGGTCTATCAGAACATGGCGTTCGGGCTGGAAAACCTGGGCATGCCCAAGGCCGAGATCGCCCAGCGCGTCGGCGAGGCGGCGCGCATGCTGCGGCTCGACGAGTACCTTCAGCGCAAGCCGACCGCGCTCTCAGGCGGCCAGCGCCAGCGCGTCGCGATCGGCCGCGCCATCGTGCGCGAGCCGCGCATCTTCCTGTTCGACGAGCCGCTGTCGAACCTGGATGCCGAGCTGCGCGTCGGCATGCGGACGGAACTGGCCGACCTGCATCGCCGCCTGGGCACCACCATGATCTATGTCACCCACGACCAGGTCGAGGCTATGACCATGGCCGACAAGATCGTCGTGCTGCGCGCCGGCCGGGTCGAGCAGGTCGGGCCGCCGCTCGAACTCTACAATCACCCGTGCAACCGCTTCGTTGCGGGCTTCATCGGCTCGCCCCAGATGAATTTCCTCGAAGGACGGGTCGCAGCCGGCGACGGTCCGGGCCTGGCGGTCGAGATCCCCGGGTTCGGCGTGCTGCGGACGAATGCCGCCGCGCACGGGCTGGCCCCCGGCGGTGCCGTCTCGATCGGCATCCGGCCGGAGCACGTCCGGGCCGGGCACGAGGGCGACAACGACCTGACCGGTGCCGTCGCCGGCGTCGAGCAGTTGGGCGGCCTCAGCTACGTGCGCCTCGCCGACCCGAACATCACGATCCAGATCCCCGGCCAGACCCGACTGGCGGCCGGCGAGGCGACCCCGGTCCATTTCCCGATCGACGCACTGCATGTCTTCGATGCCGACGGCATGACGGTGCCCGCGATTTCCTAGCGATCCTTCAATCGTCATCCCCGGGCTTGACCCGGGGATCCGTGTCGAGGGGCAAAACACCCCCTCGCAGAGAAGTGCCGAGCGGGGCCGCGTGGATGCTCGGGTCAAGCCCGGGCGTGACGATCGTTTGATTAAAACCGCCATAGACCCACGCCTTACGAAAGCCCGACCCATGAAACCGATCCGCAGCGCCACCCTGTCCCAGACCACCGAGCGGGGCGTCCAGCTCGACTGCGGCGACGGCATCACCTGCCGGATTTCCATCCTCAAGCCCGACCTGGTGCGGGTGCTGTTCCTGGAGGGCGCCGTGCCGCGCCAGCCCCGCACCTGGATGGTACCGGCCCGGGGTGCCGCGGACGTGCCGTGGGAAGGCCGCGACCGGCTGGACGAAAGCAGCTGGCCGGTTGTGAACCACGAGTTGACCCAGGAAACCGGCGCGCTGATCCTCGCGACGGATGCGCTGACCCTGCGGATCGAGCTGGCGCCGCTGGCGCTCACCTGGTCGCTGCCCGACGGCACCGTGTTCGCCCGCGACCGGTCCAAGCACGCCTATCTGTTCGGCCAGCGTTTGCGCCATCACCATGCGCGCGAAGCGGATGACCGCTATCATGGCCTGGGCGACAAGACCGGCCGGCTCGATCTGCACGGCCGCCGGCTGCGCACCACCATGCTCGACAGCCTGGGCTACGATCCCGAGTTCGGCGATCCGCTGTACAAGCATTGGCCGTTCGTCATTACCCGCGACGGTCCGTCGGGCGTGTCCTGGGGCATCTTCTACGACAATCTGGCCGACAGCATTTTCGACCTGGGCGCCGAGCACGACAATTACTATGGCCTGTTCCGGGGGTATGAAGCGGCCGGGGGCGATCTGGACTATTACGTGTTTCCCGGCCCCGACGTCGATGCGGTGACGGCGAAGTTCCTCGACCTGACCGGCCGGGCGCCCATGGTGCCGCGCTGGACCCTTGGGTTCGCCCAGACCGCCATGGCGATCGCCGACAGCGCCAACGCGCAGGAGCGGATGCACGAGTTCATCGCCCGCTGCGGCACCGAGCGCATTCCGGTCAGCGCCTTCCACTTCGGGTCGGGCTATACCTCGATCGGACCGAAGCGCTATGTCTTCACCTGGAACCTGGGGAAATACCCCGAGCCGCGCAAGCTGACCGACGCGTTCCACCAGGCCGGCATCAAGATCGTGGCGAACCTCAAGCCCTGCCTGCTCGACGACCATCCGGACTATGGCGCGCCGCTGCAGGCCGGCGCCTACGTGCACGACCAGGCGACCGGGGCGCCGGTGATCAGCCAATTCTGGGACGGCGAAGGCGCGCACCTGGATTTCACCAATCCGACCGCCATCCGCTGGTGGCAGGACGGGCTGTCGCGCCAGGTGCTGGGCTATGGCATCGACGTCGGCTGGAACGACAATAACGAATATGGCCTGTGGGAAGACGGCGCCCAATGCGCCGGCTTCGGCACGGCGATCCCTCTCGAGCTGGCGCGCGGACTGCAGCCGCTGCTGATGACCCGCGCCACGCTCGAGGCGCAGCGCGCGGCGAAGCCCGGCGAGCGCGGCTTCACCGTCACGCGCGCCGGCTGCCCCGGCATCCAGCGCTATGCCCAGACCTGGAGCGGCGATAATTCGACGAGCTGGCGCAGCCTGAAATGGAACCTGCGCACCGGCCTGCAGATGAGCCTGTCCGGCATGTTCAACATCGGCCACGACGTCGGCGGCTTCTCCGGCCCGGTGCCGGATGCCGAGCTGCTGGCGCGCTGGACCCAGGTCGGATCGATCCATCCGCGCTTCATCATGAATTCCTGGAAGCCCGACGACGTCTACACCTCGCCCTGGCTGCACCCGGAGGCGACGCCAGCCATCCGCGCCGCGATCCGCCTGCGCTACCGGCTGCTGCCCTATTTCTATTCGCTGATGCACCACGCGGCCGAGGGCGGTCCGGCGCCGTTGCGCCCGACCTTCGCGGCGTTCGCTGCGGATCCCGCCACCCTGGTCGACAATGACGAACTGATGGTCGGTCCCGGCCTGCTGGCCGCCCCGGTGGTCGAGCCGGGTGCGCGGGCGCGTGCCGTCTATCTGCCGGCCGGCCCGGAATGCTGGTTCGATTTCTGGACCGGCGAGCGCCTGGCGGCCGGATCGGTCGCGACCGTGGCGGCGCCGCTCGACCGGCTGCCGCTCGCCGCCCCGGCCGGCGCCATCATCCCGATGACCGACGCGCCGGCGGATTTCTCCCGTCTGCATGACGAACCCAGCCGCTGCCTGCGCCTGTTCCCCGGCCCGGGTGCCGGCACCAGTGGCTTTACCCTGATCGAGGACGACGGCATTTCCACCGCCGGTCCGGTGACGAAATTGCGCTTCACGCTGGCCTGGACCGAAGCGACGGTGACGCTGACGGCCGACGTCGACGGCCCGGCGCCTGCCGGTCTGGCCGACATCGGCGTCTCGATGCCGCTCGCCGATCGTCGCGCGCTGGTGTTGAACGGGACCGGGGTCACGTTGCTAAGCCGCCCGTTCCGGCCGACCGCTGAAGTCTGATCGCCTCAACCCGCTCCCGCACGCGGTAGAAGGCGTTACAAATACCCGAAGCGGCGCATCTGTTCGCCATGGTCGGCCTCGATGCGGGCGACTTGGGCGGGGGTCAGGATCTTGCGCCATTGCCCGGCCTTGCCTTCGCGGAAGAAGGCGGCGTCGGCCTGGGCCGGGCGTTCAATGAAGCCCTTGCGCTGTTCCTGCGCCTTCAGGACCTTGAACGAGCTGAGCTTCATCGCCTTTTCCAGGCGCGGGCGCGGCACGTCGAGCCCGAGGAACTTCGGCACGGCGGCGAAACTCTTCAAGGGCTGGTCCAGCATGTCCTCGTAGCGCAGCACGAGCAGTTGGGAACTGGGCGTATGCGTCCATGATTGGACGTGGCGCGACCAGCTCGACAGGTATTCATAGACCGTGGCGTCGTCGCCGGCCACGCAGGCCGCTTCGTCGCGCATCATGTCGATGATGTAGTCGACCGGCTTGCCCTGGTGGTGGCTGTAGGAGATCACCACGTCGCGCGGGTCGCGGATGATGTAGATGGCGCCCGCCGTG
>NZ_DASZBY010000072.1:0-17940 GCF_035943795.1 Aliidongia sp.
CGAGATGGTGATGCCGGGCGACAACGTGGCGATGGACGTCGAGCTGATCGCGCCGATCGCCATGGACGAAGGTCTGCGCTTCGCGATCCGTGAAGGCGGCCGCACCGTCGGTGCCGGCGTCGTCTCCTCGATCCAGAAGTAGCTAGCCAAAGGGCGGGAAACCGCCTATAACACCCGACCGGCCGGTGCAGTGCAATGGGCGAACCCCTTGTGTTGCGCCGGTCGGCTCGGTGTTCCGGGCCTGGAGGAGCGTAGCTCAATTGGTAGAGCACCGGTCTCCAAAACCGGGGGTTGTGGGTTCGAGTCCCCCCGCTCCTGCCAGCCCAGAGTTTGGATTTTTCCGCCACGGGGCAACCCGTGGTGTTGCGTTTCTGGATGGTCTGATCAGGTACCATGGCTAAAACGAGCCCGGCAGAGTTTGTGCGGCAGGTCCGTCAGGAGGTGACGAAAGTCTCCTGGCCCACCCGCAAAGAGACCTCCGTGACGACCGTCATGGTGTTTGTCATGGTGTTCGTCGCCGCCACCTTCTTCTTCACGGTCGATCAGCTCCTGTCGCAAGGCGTGCGCTGGATCCTGAGCCTGGGAGCCTGAGTTTAATGGCGCATCGTTGGTACGTGCTGCACGTCTATTCGGGCTTCGAGAAGAAGGTCGCCCAGTCGATCCGCGAACAGGCGGACCAGAAGGGCATGACCGATTTCTTCGCCGAAATCCTGGTGCCGACCGAAGAGGTTCAGGAAGTGAAGCGCGGGTCGAAGATTTCGACCGAGCGGAAGTTCTTCCCGGGCTACGTCCTCCTGAAGATGGATCTGACGGACGACACCTGGCACTTGGTCAAGAACACGCCCAAGGTCACCGGGTTCCTCGGTGGCAAGGGCTTGCGCCCGGCGCCGATCACCGAAGCCGAAGCGACCCGCATCATGAAGCAGGTCCAGGAAGGCATCGAGCGTCCGAAGCGGTCGATCGTCTACGAGATCGGCGATCAGGTGCGTGTGTGCGACGGTCCGTTCACCTCGTTCAACGGTCTCGTGGAAGAGGTCGACGAGGAGAAGGGCCGCCTGAAGGTCGCCGTCTCGATCTTCGGCCGCGCCACGCCCGTCGACTTGGAATACTCCCAGGTCGAGAAGGTGTGAAGAACCTTTTGTGAATTCGACGCGTCGGTCCTGCAAAGGACCGGCGCGCCGTTCCGCTTGGCGGGTCCGCCCCTCCAGGCACAAACCGCGCGGGAGGCCGGCCATGGCCGTACCGCGCTTCGCTCTCCAAAGGGGTGAGTTGAATTGGCAAAGAAGATTGTCGGCTATATCAAGCTGCAGGTGCCGGCGGGCAAGGCTAACCCGTCTCCGCCGATCGGTCCGGCGCTGGGTCAGCGCGGCCTGAACATCATGCAGTTCTGCAAGGATTTCAACGCGAAGACCCAGGGCCTCGAGCCGGGCATGCCGATCCCCGTCGTCATCACCGCCTATGGCGACCGTTCGTTCACGTTCGTCACCAAGTCGCCGCCGAACACCTACTTCCTGAAGAAGGCCGCCGGCATCGACAAGGGCACGCAGACGCCGGGCAAGGGCGCCAAGGTCGGTAAGGTGACCATGGCCCAGATCCGCGAGATCGCCGAGAAGAAGATGGCCGATCTCAATGCCAAGGACCTCGAAGGTGCCTGTTCGATGCTGGTCGGTTCGGCCCGCTCGATGGGCATCGAAGTCGTGGGGGAATAAGTCATGGCTTTCGTTGGCAAGCGTCTGAAGGCCGGTAAGGCCACGATCGACCGTACCGAGGCCTACGCCCTCGACAAGGCGATCGATCTCGTGAAGTCGAACGCGACCTCGAAGTTCGACGAGACCGTCGAGATCTCGATGAACCTCGGCATCGATCCCCGCAAGGCGGACCAGAACCTGCGCGGCACCGTGCTGCTGCCGAACGGCACCGGCAAGACGCTGCGCGTCGCCGTGTTCGCCCGTGGCGACAAGGCCAAGGAGGCTGAGGCCGCCGGCGCCGACATCGTCGGTGCGGAAGACCTGGCCGAGAAGATCCAGGCCGGCGTCATGGATTTCGACCGCTGCATCGCGACCCCGGACATGATGGTCCTGGTCGGCCGCCTCGGCAAGGTGCTGGGCCCCCGCGGCCTGATGCCGAACCCGAAGCTGGGCACGGTCACGGTCAACGTGGGCGAAGCCGTCAAGGCGGCCAAGGGCGGCCAGGTCGAGTTCCGCGCCGAGAAGGCCGGTATCGTCCATGCAGGCATCGGCAAGGCCAGCTTCGGCGCCCAGCAGCTCGCCGAGAACGTGCGCGCCTTCGTCGGTGCCATCAATCGCGCGAAGCCGACCGGTGCCAAGGGCACGTATATCAAGAAGGTCTCGCTCAGCTCGACCATGGGCCCCGGGCTCAAGGTCGAACTGTCGAGCGTGGCGTCCGAATAAGGCGCCTCTCGAATTCCCGGATGGGCTCGCCCGTCCGGGTCTACCGGCAAGCAAGGCTTCGGTCGCCCTCGGGCACCAGGGCCGCGCTTGCCTAACCTGTCCGAGATTGCGGGTGTCCGCGGCGTACGTGAGCCAACGACCTAAGACCCTTCGTCAAACGAGGGTGCCGGTATGAGACGGGAGTTAGACGATCGCGATTTCATCGTTCCGTTCCAGCGGGCGGCGGATGAGCGGCCGGTAAGACTTCTGGGACAGGCGAACCGGGTTCGCCAGGGGCTGATGCCTCGACGCGGACCCTCGTGCAAACGTCCCGGCACGCCAGACGATCCCGTCTGACGATTCCGGGGCTAGGTCGGAGACGAGCAGTGGACCGCTCTTCAAAAGAAAAGCTGGTCGGCGATCTGCATGGGGCCCTGTCGGCCACGTCCTGCCTCGTCGTTACCCATCAGACCGGCCTCACGGCCGCTGAAGTGACGGCGTTGCGGAGCAACATGCGGGCTGCCGGATGCAGCTTCAAAGTGACGAAGAACCGGCTCGCGCGTCTCGCCCTCGCAGGCACGAAGTTCGAGCATCTTTCGCCGATGTTCACGGGTCCTACGGCAATTGCCTATTCGAAGGATCCCGTGGCGGCGGCGAAGGTCGCGGTCGAGTTCGCCAGTAAGAATGACAAGCTGACCATCATCGGGGGTGCCCTCGATCATGCGAAGCTGGACGCCAATGGCGTCAAGGCGCTCGCGACCATGCCTTCTCTCGACGAGCTGCGCGGCAAGCTTCTGGGTTTGCTGCAGGCTCCCGCGACGAAGATAGCCGGTGTGCTTCAGGCACCGGCCGGCCAGCTCGCACGGGTTATCAATGCCTACGCGACCAAGGGCGAAGCCGCCTGAGCTTTATTTCTCATTCGAAACGAACCAAATCCCCGGAGTATTATCATGGCCGATCTCGGCAAGCTGGTTGACGAACTCTCGAGCCTCACCGTCATCGAAGCGGCGAATCTCTCGAAGCTGTTGGAAGAGAAGTGGGGCGTCAGCGCCGCCGCTCCGGTCGCGGTCGCCGCGGCTGGTGGCGCCGCCGTTGCCGCCGCTCCGGTCGAAGAGCAGACGGAATTCACCGTCACGCTGACCGAAGCGGGCGAGAAGAAGATCAACGTCATCAAGGAAGTGCGCGCGATCACCGGCCTGGGCCTCAAGGAAGCCAAGGACCTGGTCGAAGCGGCTCCGAAGGCCGTCAAGGAAGGCGTCAGCAAGGACGAAGCTGCGAAGATCAAGAAGCAGCTCGAAGAGGCCGGCGCCAAGGTCGAGGTCAAGTAATCTCCTTGGCCCCTCTGCGCTTACCGGTGTCTGACCGGCGCTTCGGCGCCGGCCCGATATCGGGCTGACAAGAGCAAGTTCCAGCCGGTCGTCGCGCTCCTGCGGCGGCCGGCTGAAGCCGTTTCTCGGAGATCGTCTCCAGCGGCACGACAGAGAATTTGGATCGAACGGCGCGGCGCCCATCCGGGTAGCACGCGACGAACGACCCCAGACGCGGCGCCGGCTCGTTGGCCGGCGGTCCAACCACGAGAGGCTTTCATGGCTAAGTCCTTCACGGGTCGCAAGCGCATCCGCAAGAGCTTCGGGCGTATTCCCGAGGTCGCGCCGATGCCGAATCTGATCGAGGTGCAGAAAAGCTCCTACGATCACTTCCTGCAGATGGGGGTAGCACCCGAGGACCGTAAGGCCGTCGGCATCCAGGAAGTCTTCAAATCGGTCTTCCCGATCAAGGACTTCTCCGACCGCGCCCAGCTCGAGTTCGTGCGCTACGAACTCGAAGCACCGAAATACGACGTCGAGGAATGCCAGCAACGCGGCATCACCTTCGCGGCACCCCTCAAGGTGACGCTGCGCCTGGTCGTCTGGGATGTCGACGAGGATACGGGCGCGCGCTCGATCCGCGACATCAAGGAACAGGACGTCTACATGGGCGACATGCCGCTCATGACCAAGAACGGCACGTTCATCATCAACGGCACCGAGCGCGTCATCGTTTCGCAGATGCATCGCAGCCCGGGCGTGTTCTTCGACCATGACAAGGGCAAGACGCATTCGTCGGGCAAGTACCTGTTCGCCGCCCGCGTCATCCCCTATCGCGGCTCGTGGCTCGATTTCGAATTCGACGCCAAGGATCATGTCTACGTCCGCATCGATCGCCGCCGCAAGCTGCCGGCGACGACCCTGCTGCTGGCGCTCTACGACCAGGCGACCGAGGGTTACCTGGCCGAGTGCGCCGCCGACGGCAAGACGCCAGACCGCGCGCACATCACGGGCATGACGAAGGAGGAGGTACTCTCCTACTTCTACGACATCAACCCGTTCCGCCGCACGGCCAACGGCTGGGCGACCGCGTTCGATCCGAACCGCTTCAAGGGCGGCGGCAAGCTGGCGGCCGACCTCAAGGACGCCAAGACCGGCGAAGTGCGCGCCGAGGCCGGCGCCAAGATGACGCCGCGGCTCGCCCGCAAGCTCAAGGAAGACGGGCTCGACGAGGTCCTGGTCGCCGACGAGGAACTGATCAGCCAGTACCTGGCCGAGGACGTCATCAACACGACGACCGGCGAGATCTATGCCGAGGCCGGCGACGAGATCAGCCCGCAGCTGCTCGAACTGTTGACCGACATCGGCATCACCGAGCTGCCGGCGCTGGCGATCGATCATCTGAACGTGGGCGCCTACATGCGCAACACGCTGATGATCGACAAGAACCAGACCCGCGAAGACGCGCTCATCGACATCTACCGCGTCATGCGCCCGGGCGAGCCGCCGACACTGGAGACGGCCGAGGCGCTGTTCAAGGGCCTGTTCTTCGACAGCGAGCGCTACGACCTGTCGGCCGTGGGCCGCGTCAAGATGAACTCGCGCCTGAACCAGAAGACCGAGGACACGATCCGCGTGCTCCGCAAGGAGGACATCCTCGCCATCCTCAAGGTCCTGGTCGACCTCAAGGACGGCCGGGGCGAGATCGACGACATCGACCATCTCGGCAATCGCCGCGTGCGGTCGGTCGGCGAACTCATGGAGAACCAGTACCGCGTCGGCCTTTTGCGCATGGAGCGGGCGATCCGCGAGCGCATGAGCTCGGTCGAGATCGACACGGTCATGCCGCACGACCTGATCAACGCCAAGCCGGCGGCGGCGGCGGTCCGTGAATTCTTCGGCTCCTCGCAGCTGTCGCAATTCATGGATCAGACCAACCCGCTGTCGGAAATCACCCACAAGCGCCGCCTGTCGGCGCTCGGGCCCGGCGGCCTGACCCGCGAGCGTGCCGGCTTCGAAGTCCGCGACGTGCATCCGACCCACTACGGCCGCATCTGCCCGATCGAGACGCCGGAAGGCCCGAATATCGGCCTGATCAACTCGCTGGCGACGTATGCTCGCGTCAACCCGTACGGTTTCATCGAGAGCCCGTACCGCAAGGTGGTCGACGGCATCATCACCGACGAGGTCATCTACCTCTCGGCGATGGAAGAGGGCCGCTATTCGATCGCCCAGGCGAACACTCCGGTCGACGACAAGAACCTGGTGCTGGCCGACCTCACCAATTGCCGCAAGAACGGCGATTTCGTGATGGCGCGTCCGCAGGACATCGACTTCGTCGACGTCTCGCCAAAGCAGCTCGTGTCCGTGGCCGCGGCGCTCATCCCGTTCCTCGAGAACGACGATGCGAACCGCGCGCTGATGGGCTCGAACATGCAGCGCCAGGCCGTGCCCCTCATCCGCGCCGAGGCGCCGCTTGTCGGCACCGGCATGGAAGAGACGGTGGCGCGCGATTCGGGCGTCACCATCGTGACCAAGCGCTCAGGCGTGGTCGATCAGGTCGATGCGACCCGTATCGTCATCCGGGCGTTCGAGAATGATGCGGCCTCGACCGGCGTCGACATCTACAACCTGCTGAAGTTCCAGCGCTCGAACCAGAACACCTGCATCACCCAGCGTCCGCTGGTTCGGGTCGGTGACGTGGTTCAGGCCGGCGACATCATTGCCGACGGTCCGTCGACCCAGCTGGGCGAACTGGCGCTCGGCCGGAACGTACTCGTCGCCTTCATGCCGTGGAATGGCTACAACTTCGAAGATTCGATCCTGATCAATGAACGGATCGTGTCGGAAGACGTGTTCACCTCGATCCACATCGAGGAATTCGAGGTGATGGCCCGCGATACCAAGCTGGGCCAGGAAGAAATCACCCGCGACATTCCGAACGTCGGCGAAGAGCAGCTGAAGAACCTCGACGAAGCCGGCATCGTCTATATCGGTGCCGAGGTGAAGGCGGGTGACATTCTGGTGGGCAAGGTGACGCCGAAGGGCGAATCGCCGATGACTCCGGAAGAGAAGCTGCTGCGCGCCATCTTCGGCGAAAAGGCGTCCGACGTGCGCGACACGTCGCTGCGCCTGCCGCCGGGCGTCTCGGGCACGATCGTCGAAGTCCGTGTCTTCTCGCGCCGCGGCGTCGACAAGGACGAGCGCGCGCTCGCCATCGAGCGGGCGGAAATCGAGCGTCTGGCCAAGGATCGCGACGACGAGCGGACCATCATCGAGCGCAGCTTCTACGCTCGCCTGAAGGAACTGGTCGTCGGCCACGAGGCGGTTTCGGGCCCGAAGGGCATGAAGTCCGGCTCGATGATCGACGAGGCGCTGCTGGCCGAGTTCACGCAAGGCCAGTGGAAGCAATTCACCATCCGCGACGACGCCCGCATGGCCGACGTCGAGGCGCTGAAGAAGCAGATGGAGCGGGCCGAAGAGGTGCTCCAGGAACGCTTCGAGAGCAAGGTCGAGAAGCTGCAGCGCGGCGACGAGCTGCCGCCGGGCGTCATGAAGATGGTCAAGGTCTTCGTGGCGGTGAAGCGCAAGCTTCAGCCGGGCGACAAGATGGCCGGCCGGCATGGCAACAAGGGCGTGATCTCCAAGATCATGCCGTCGGAAGACATGCCGTACCTCGCCGACGGCCGTCCGGTCGACATCTGCCTCAACCCGCTGGGCGTGCCGTCGCGCATGAACGTCGGCCAGATCCTCGAGACGCATCTGGGCTGGGCTTCGGCCGGCCTCGGTCGCCAGATCGGCGAGATGCTGGTGCAGGTCCAGAAGAACAACGACCTGCAGCCGCTGCGCGATCTGCTGGACGGCATCTACACGAAGGAAGAGGACAGCTCGACCGTCGCTGAGATGAACGACGTCCAGCTGAAGGAACTGGCGCATAACCTGAAGCCGGGCGTGCCGATGGCATCGCCGGTGTTCGACGGCGCGCGCGAGGAGGACATCAACGCGATGCTCCGCCAGGCGGGTCTCGACACGTCGGGCCAGGTGACGCTGACGGACGGCCGGACCGGCGAGCAGTTCGATCGCAAGGTCACGGTCGGCTACATCTACATGCTGAAGCTGCACCATCTCGTGGACGACAAGATCCACGCCCGGTCGATCGGCCCCTACAGCCTCGTCACCCAGCAGCCGCTGGGCGGCAAGGCGCAGTTCGGCGGCCAGCGGTTCGGCGAAATGGAGGTGTGGGCCCTCGAAGCCTACGGCGCCGCCTATACGTTGCAGGAGATGCTGACGGTGAAGTCGGACGACGTGTCCGGCCGCACCAAGGTCTACGAAGCGATCGTCCGAGGCGACGACAACTTCGAGGCCGGCATCCCGGAATCGTTCAACGTTCTCGTCAAGGAACTGCGTTCGCTCGGACTCAACGTCGAGCTCGACCAGCGCGATTGATCAGAAGACAGTTTAGTCACTCGGCAAGGCAGGCGGCGATACCCATGAACGGTATCGCCGCCCCGGTCCCGGAAACGGACCGGACAATGCCACGGGTCATCAGGAGACATCGTTCATGAACGAGTTGATGAACATCTTCGGCCAGGTCAGCGGCCCGCAGAGCTTCGATCAGATCCGTATCTCGATCGCGAGCCCGGAACGCATTCGGTCCTGGTCGTTCGGCGAGATCAAGAAGCCCGAAACGATCAACTACCGCACCTTCAAGCCGGAGCGGGACGGCCTGTTCTGCGCCCGGATCTTCGGGCCGATCAAGGACTACGAGTGCCTGTGCGGCAAGTACAAGCGCATGAAGTACCGCGGCATCATCTGCGAGAAGTGCGGCGTCGAAGTCACGCTCTCGAAGGTGCGCCGCGATCGCATGGGCCATATCGAGCTGGCCTCGCCGGTCGCCCACATCTGGTTCCTGAAGTCGTTGCCGAGCCGCATCGGCCTGCTGCTCGACATGACGCTCAAGGACCTGGAGCGGATTCTCTATTTCGAGAATTACGTGGTGATCGAGCCGGGCCTGACCTCGCTCAAGCTACACCAGCTCCTCAACGAAGAGGAGTTCATCAAGGCGCAGGAAGATTTCGGCGAGGACACGTTCACCGCCAAGATCGGCGCCGAAGCCTTGAAGGACATGCTCTCCGCCATCAATCTGGAGGAAGAGCTCGAGACTTTGCGCGTCGACCTCAAGGAGACCAACTCCGAGGCGCGCCGCAAGAAGCTCGTGAAGCGGCTGAAGCTGGTCGAGGCGTTCGTCGAGTCCAATTCGCGTCCGGAATGGATGATCCTGGAAGTCGTCCCGGTCATCCCGCCGGAACTGCGCCCGCTCGTCCCGTTGGACGGCGGCCGGTTCGCGACGTCGGATCTGAACGATCTCTATCGCCGCGTCATCAACCGCAACAACCGTCTGAAGCGCCTCATTGAGCTGCGTGCCCCCGACATCATCGTGCGCAATGAAAAGCGCATGCTGCAGGAGGCGGTCGACGCCCTGTTCGACAACGGCCGTCGCGGCCGCGTCATCACCGGCGCCAACAAGCGTCCGCTGAAGTCGCTCTCGGACATGCTCAAGGGCAAGCAGGGCCGGTTCCGTCAGAACCTGCTCGGCAAGCGCGTCGACTATTCCGGCCGCTCGGTGATCGTCGTCGGCCCTGAGCTCAAGCTGCACCAGTGCGGGCTGCCCAAGAAGATGGCGCTCGAGCTGTTCAAGCCGTTCATCTATTCCAAGCTCGAGCTCTACGGCCTCGCCTCGACCATCAAGGCGGCCAAGCGCATGGTCGAGAAGGAGCGTCCGGAGGTCTGGGATATCCTCGAAGAGGTCATCCGCGAACATCCGGTCATGCTGAACCGTGCGCCCACCCTGCATCGTCTGGGCATCCAGGCGTTCGAGCCGACCCTGATCGAGGGCAAGGCGATCCAGCTGCATCCGCTGGTCTGCACCGCCTTCAACGCCGACTTCGACGGCGACCAGATGGCGGTCCACGTGCCGCTGTCGCTGGAAGCCCAGCTCGAAGCGCGCGTGCTGATGATGTCGACCAACAACATCCTGTCGCCGGCGTCGGGCAAGCCGATCATCGTGCCGTCGCAGGACATCGTGCTCGGCCTCTACTACATCTCCATGATCCGCCCCGGCGAAAAGGGCGAGGGCATGGTGTTCCGCGACATGGCGGAAGTGACCCAGGCGATCGATTCCAAGCAGGTCTCGCTCCATGCCATGGTCCGGGCGCGCGTTCCGCACCTCAAGGACGGCAAGAAGGTCATCGGCGTCATCGACACCACGCCGGGTCGCCTGCTGATGCAGGAGATCCTGCCGAATTCGAACCTGATGGGCTTCGAGCTGGTGAACAAGCTCCTGACCAAGAAGGAGATCACCAACGTCATCGACCACGTCTATCGCCACTGCGGCCAGAAAGAGACGGTCATCTTCTGCGACCGCTTGATGGGCCTCGGTTTCCACCAGGCGTTCAAGGCGGGCATCTCGTTCGGCAAGGACGACCTGATCGTCCCGGCCGCCAAGGCCGAGCTGGTCCAGTCGGCCCAGGACAAGGTCAAGGAATACGAGCAGCAGTACCTCGACGGCCTGATCACTCAGGGCGAGAAGTACAACAAGGTGGTCGACGTGTGGTCGAGCTGCACCGAAAAGGTCGCGGACGAGATGATGAAGGTCATCCGCACGCCGACCCCGGGCCAGCCGATCAACGCGGTCTGGATGATGTCCGACTCCGGTGCCCGCGGTTCCGCGGCCCAGATCAAGCAGCTTGCCGGCATGCGCGGCCTGATGGCCAAGCCGTCCGGCGAGATCATCGAGACGCCGATCATCTCGAACTTCAAGGAAGGCCTCACCGTTCTCGAGTACTTCAACTCGACCCATGGTGCGCGTAAGGGCTTGGCCGACACCGCCTTGAAGACGGCGAACTCCGGCTACCTGACCCGTCGTCTCGTCGACGTGGCGCAGGATGCGATCATCACCGAGCATGATTGCGGCACGACCCAGGGCCTGACGGTCCGCGCGGTCGTCGAGGGCGGCGAGATCATCGCCCCCTTGAGCGATCGGATCCTCGGCCGCACGGTCGCGACCGACCTGGTCGACCCGATCTCGGGCGAGATGGTCGTTCCGGCCGGCGAGCTGGTGGTCGAAGCCACGCTCGAGCGCGTCGAGCGGTCAGGCATCGATACGGTGCATATCCGTTCGGTGCTGACCTGCGAGACCCGCAACGGCGTGTGCGCATTGTGCTACGGGCGCGATCTCGCCCGCGGCACCATGGTGAACATGGGCGAAGCGGTCGGCGTCATCGCGGCGCAGTCGATCGGCGAGCCGGGCACGCAGCTGACCATGCGCACCTTCCATATCGGCGGTGCCGTGCAGCGCGGCGCCGAAGTGTCGTCGGTCGAGGCCGCATTCGACAGCAAGGTCCGCATCAAGAACCGCAACGTGGTCATCAACTCGTCCGGCGTGCCGGTCGTGATGGGGCGCAATTGCGAGCTGACCCTGCTGGACGAAGTGGGTCGCGAAAAGGCCCGCCATCGCGTTCCGTACGGTGCCAAGCTGCTGGCGGACGAGGGTGCGCAGGTCAAGAAGGGCGATAAGCTGGCCGAGTGGGATCCGTACACCATTCCGATCATCACCGAGAAGGATGGTGTCGCCCATTACGTCGATCTGATCGAGGGCACTTCGGTGCGCGAGATCGTCGACGAGGCGACCGGCATCGCGTCCAAGGTCGTGATCGACTGGAAGCAGCAGCCGCGCGGCAACGACCTGAAGCCCCGCATCACGCTCCGCGATGCGGCCGGCGAAGCTCTCGTGCTCGGCAACGGGCTCGAGGCGCGCTACTTCATGTCGGTCGACGCGATCCTGTCGGTCGAGAACCGCTCGGATGTCCGGGCTGGCGACGTGCTGGCTCGTATTCCCCGCGAAAGCTCGAAGACGCGTGACATCACCGGTGGTCTGCCGCGTGTGGCCGAGCTGTTCGAGGCGCGCAAGCCGAAGGACTTCGCGATCATCAGCGAGTGCGATGGTCGGGTCGAGTTCGGCAAGGATTACAAGACCAAGCGCCGCATCATGGTCATCCCGACGGAAGAGGGTGCAGCGCCGGTCGAGTACCTGATCCCGAAGGGCAAGCATATCTCCGTGCAGGAAGGCGACTTCGTGCTCAAGGGCGATCTGCTGATGGACGGCAACCCGGTGCCCCATGACATCCTGAGCATTCTCGGTGTCGAGGCCCTGGCGAACTATCTCATCAACGAGATCCAGGAGGTCTATCGTCTGCAGGGCGTGAAGATCAACGACAAGCACATCGAGGTCATCGTTCGCCAGATGCTGCAGAAGATCGAGATCGACGAACCCGGCGACACGACGTTCCTGGTCGGCGAGCAGATCGATCGCGGCGACTTCGAGGAAGAGAACCGCAAGGCCGAAAAGCTCGAAGGCCGTGCGGCTCGTGGCCGGCCGGTGCTCCAGGGCATCACCAAGGCCAGCCTGCAGACCAAGTCGTTCATCTCGGCGGCTTCGTTCCAGGAGACTACCCGCGTCCTCACCGAGGCGGCGGTCTCGGGCCGGGTCGACGGGCTGGTCGGCCTCAAGGAGAACGTCATCGTCGGCCGCCTCATCCCGGCCGGTACGGGCAGCGTCATGGCGCACTGGCGGGAAATTGCCGCCCAGCGCGACAAGGAACTGGCCGACGCCGCCTCGGCCAACGACGGCACGACGATCGCGACGAGCAAGAACGTCGCCTAATTCCGGCGGCTAGAAATGGTGAAGCCCGCGCGCTCCGGAAGGAGGGCGCGGGCTTCGTCGTTTGTGGATGCCCGGTTCAGAGACCGATCAGTGCCGCCAAATCCGCCGAGCTGGCCGCCGCCGCGCGGTCGATCCGATCCGCGATGGCCGCGGCATCCGGGTGGCTGCGGCGGATGCCGAAGCGGAACAGCGCCGGCGCCGGCGGCCGCAACGGCGCGCCTTCGATCGCATTTTCCAGGCCGAGCGTGTGGAGCATCCGCGCCATCGGCACGCGAAAGCCGAACATGATGTCGCCACCGCCGGCGCCGAGCCGGCGAACGCAGTCGTCGGGGAGTTGGCATCGGCCGACGACCGCCTCGGCCGGCACGTTCGCCGCGATCCAGCCGTCGGCGATGTAGCCCAGCACCCCCAGGCCGCTGATCTCGCGCGGATTGAGCCCGGCACGCAGGCGGGGTGCATCGCTGCGATCGCGACGAAAGTAGACTTGCATCTCGTCCTGCAGCAACGGCGTCCGGGCGAAGATCATTTCCCGCTCCCGCTCTTCGGTCCACAGGGTCACCAGCGCGTCCGCCGCGCCGGTGCGCACCATCTCCTGTGCCCTTGCCCAGGGATACGCGAGGCAGCGTACCGACAGTTGGGCACGCGCCGCGACCAGGCGCAGGGCGTCGGGCAGGATGCCCGAAACGCTTCCGTCCGGCTCGCCCACGCTGAAGGGCGGTGCGGACGAATGGAAGACGGCGGTGATCGACTCCGCAGCGAGGGCGGCAGTCCGGGCAAACGATGCGACCGCTCCGGCCGAAGCGGCACCGATGACCAATGAGCGTCTGGAAATGGCCATACTGTCCCGATCCTCCCGACCTCGGCCGAACTGGCCATGGTCCGGCAGGGCGCCGATCATCGCCGGTCGGTCGTTTGCTTGCAACCGGCCGAACACGAAGAATCCGACATAAGCCCGTCTTGAGGATCGCCCGACGAGGGTCCCGTGCGTTTGCGGGCCGTCAGTCCGCCATGGCGATGCCCAGGAACGACCGCACGACATCCGCCAGCAAAGGTGACGACAGAGGATCGTAGTGCGTCTGCGCCGGCAGGATCGCGAGGCGGGACGCAGGCAGGCCGGAGCCGTCCCAGCCGCCGTCCTTCCTGCCGCCGCCCAGCAGCGCGAAGAACTCGACCGCATGGGACGGGGAAAAGGAATCCCCATCGCCGGCGACGAACAGCGTAGGCGCCCGGATCGCTGCGACCTCCTGTGTCCAGTCATAATCCCGCGTCAGCAGTTCCTTGAGCTTGACGTGCAGCGTCGGCCAGTCGTCCGGCCTCGGCGCCAGGGCGGCATAGTTCCGATAGAGCGGCGTGGGCTTCATCATCTCGGCCGTGGCGGGTCCCAACTGTGCCATGCCGGCGAGGATCTCGGGATACCAGGCCGCCCTCCGGAACGGTGTCGAGACGAGGACGAGCCGTCGCACGATATCCGCACGCCGGATCGCGACCTGCAGTGCGGTGCCGCCGCCCAGTGAATAGCCGAGCAGATCGGCCCGCGCGATGCCGAGGGAGCGCAAAGCGTCGGCGACGTCGTCCGCCATCAACCCGTAACGGAGCGGGCGGTCGATGTCGGCAGTGCGGCCATGGGCCTGCAGGTCGAAGGCGATCACCTGGCGCTCGGCCGCGAGCGCCGGCACCAGGGCGGCGAACGTTCCGGTGGACCCCATGCCGCCATGGAGCAGGACGAGCGGCTCACCGGTCCCGGTGATTTCATAGTACATGTCGAGGCCGTTGACCGGAACATAGCCGGTCTGGGAAACGCTGATCGTCATGGTCGTCCTTTCCAAGGCTACGCATGCCATGCACACGGGCTCTCCTGTAAGACGAACCACGTCTCCGCGTCCCGACATACGGGCTCGAACTTTCCAAGTGAGCGAGCTGCGACCATCTGACCGTCGGCCGCTCTCGGTTTTCTGTCGCACTTCCGGTGAAAACTCAGAAAGCTGACCCATCGATCGTCGGCGATCCTGCCGTCGGCGCGTTCCCCCAATTCAGGATTTCGCCCATGGCTTCCGAAACCTCCCCCGTCTGGTTCATCACCGGCTGCTCGACCGGCTTCGGCCTCGAGCTGGCCCAGGCCGTGCTCGCGCGCGGCTGGCGCGCCGTCGTCACCGCGCGCGACAAGTCCAAGCTGGCCGACCTGGTCGAAGGCACCAAGGATCGCGCCCTGGCGCTCGATCTCGACGTCACCGTTCCGGCCCAGGTCGCGGCTGCGGTCGCCGCTGCCGAAGCGCGGTTCGGCAGGATCGACGTGCTGGTCAACAATGCCGGCTACGGCTATCAGGCGACGATCGAGGAGGGCGAGGAGGACGAGATCCGCGCCATGTTCGATGCCAACGTGTTCGGCCTGTTCGCGCTGACCCGGGCCGTATTGCCGGGCATGCGGGCACGCCACGGGGGCCACGTCATCAGCCTGTCGTCCCAGGCGGGCTTCATCGGCTTTCCCGGCTCTGGCTATTATGCCGCCACCAAGCACGCGGTCGAGGGCTGGTCGGACGCGCTCGCGGCCGAGGTGAAGCCGCTCGGCATCAAAGTGTCCTGCGTGGCGCCGGGGCCGTTCCGCACGGATTGGGCCGGCCGTTCGCTGCGCCAGACGCCGACCCGGCTGGCCGACTATGAAGCGACGGCCGGCGCGCGCATGAAGAAGACCGCAGAAGTCAGCGGCACCCAGGCGGGCGATCCGGCGCGGGCCGCCCAGGCGATGATCCGCCTCGCGGAGGAAGCGAACCCGCCGCGCCACCTGGTGCTGGGCGCCATCGCCGTCAACGGCGTCACGGCCAAGCTGAAGGAGCGGCTGGCCGAGATCGAATCCTGGCGCGAGCTCGGTGTCGGAACGGACTTTCCGCAGGATTAGGGGCTGCGGACAGACCGTCGGGTGCAGTAAATCGAGCGCGACTCGCGAGTCGTCCCGCACAATCGCGAGTCGTGGCGGCATTGGGTCGAAGTGCTTCCGCGCGATGACAGTCCCCGGTCACTTGCATGGCGCTTTGGCCGCATTCCGCTTGACGGGGCAGGGGTCGCGTAATAGGTTCCGCGAGTTTTCCGAGCTGGCCGTAGGTGCGCCAACCTAAACGCAGCTCAGCGGTACCGTAAAATTGGCGCTGGCCGGCTCCCCCTGGGTGTCGGCGTTTTTGCCTGTGGGTCGCGTACTGTGGTTTGCCATGCCGGCGACGTCGGTTTGCGTCGCTTGGCATTTTTCGTTTTGCAAGGGTGTGATTGATGCCGACCATCAACCAACTGATCCGGAACCCCCGGGCGCCCCAAGTGACCCGTAACAAGGTCCCGGCGCTCGAAGCCTGCCCGCAGAAGCGCGGTGTGTGCACCCGGGTTTATACGACGACCCCGAAGAAGCCGAACTCGGCGCTGCGTAAAGTTGCGCGCGTGCGTCTGACCAACGGCTTCGAGGTGACGAGCTACATTCCCGGCGAAGGCCATAACCTCCAGGAGCACTCGGTCGTCATGATCCGCGGTGGTCGTGTGAAGGATCTTCCCGGCGTTCGCTACCACATCATCCGCGGCACGCTCGACACGCAAGGCGTCAAGGATCGTCGCCAGCGTCGTTCGAAGTACGGCGCGAAGCGGCCCAAGTAAGAATAGTCAGGAAGGAAACCGAGCATGTCGCGTCGTCGCGCAGCGGTTAAGCGGGAAGTTCTGCCGGACGCCAAGTTTGGCGATACCGTGCTGACCAAGTTCATGAACTGCCTGATGTATCAGGGCAAGAAGTCGGTCGCGGAAGCGATCGTCTACACCGCCTTCGATCGCATCGCCAAGCGCTCCGGTCAGGACCCGATCAAGGTGTTCCATGACGCGCTCGCCAACGTTCGTCCGGCTATCGAAGTGCGGTCGCGCCGCGTCGGTGGCGCGACGTACCAGGTGCCGGTCGAGGTCCGCACGGATCGCGGTCAGGCCCTTGCCATCCGCTGGCTGATCGGCTCGTCGCGTTCGCGCAGCGAGAACAGCATGGAAGAGCGCCTGTCGGGCGAGCTCCTCGATGCCTCGAACAACCGCGGCGCGGCTGTGAAGAAGCGCGAAGATACCCACCGTATGGCGGACGCCAATAAGGCGTTCTCCCATTACCGGTGGTAACCCGCTGACGGATCTCCAGCCAATGGCGCGGACCATCCCTCTCGACCGGTATCGGAACATCGGCATCCTGGCGCGCCTGGATGCCGGTCGGACGACGGTCACCGAACGGATCCTGGCGGTCACCGACCGCCCCGATCCGGCGGCGGAGGGAGCCAGGGCCGCGTTGGGATTGCCCGCTTGGGTGGAGCAGGATAACGAACGGCAGATCACGCTCACGTCGGCAGCGACGAGCTGTGTGTGGCAGGATTGCCGGATCACCATCGTCGAACTGTCGGCCGCCGGCCGGAAGGGCGGCGACCGGGCCTTGGGCGTGCTCGACGGTGCGGTGCTGGTGATCGACGGGGCTGTGGCCGTGACGGACGGCGTCGCCGCCTTGTTCGAGGATACCGATGCTCAGGGCCTGGCCCGGCTGGTGTTCGTGAACAAGCTGGATCGCGAGGGTGCCGATCTTTTCGCAGTGGTAGCCGCTATCGCGGCGCGCGGCACGGCGAAGCCGGTGCTGCTGCAGCTGCCGATCGGTGCCGGTGCGGGTTTGAGGGGCATCGTCGACCTGGTCGAGATGCGGGCGACCCTCTGGCGCGATGCCGGCCATGACGCGCTGGCGGAAGAAGTTGAGATCCCGGCGGATCTCCTGGCGGCGGCCGAGGCGGCCCGCGCCGAGATCGGCCTGGCGGTCGGCGAGACGGGTACGGACGTGGCGATGCTGCGTCAGGCGGTCAAGAAGGCGGTGCGGTCGGGCTCGATCGTGCCGGTGCTGTGCGGCTCGGCGTTTCGCAATCGTGGCGTTCGCCGCTTGCTGGACGCGGTCGTGGATTATCTGCCGGCGCCTTCCGATCTGGCGGCGCATGCGGGTGTCGCGGCCGATGGTAACCGGGTTGAGCGGCGCCCGGCGGATGACGAGCCCTTTTCGGGGGTCGCCTTCCAGACGGTCGACGATCCGATGGCGGGTCGCTTGACCTTCGTGCGGATTTATTCGGGCGTCGTGGCTACCGGCGGCAACATGCTGAATTCGGTGACCGCCAGCCCAGAGAAGATCGGCCGTATGGTTCGCATGCATGCGAACCATACGGAAGAAATCAAGGAGGCCCGCGCAGGCGACATCATCGCCCTCGCGGGTCTTGAGCATACCACCACTGGGGACACGCTTTGCGACCCCGACGCCCCGGTGATCCTGGGGCGGATGCCGGCCACGGCCGGGCGCGCAAAGCACTGAAGATTAGGCATCGGAGAACCGGCCATGGCGAAGGCAAAATTCGAGCGGAACAAGCCGCATTGCAACATCGGCACCATCGGTCACGTTGACCATGGCAAGACGTCTTTGACGGCTGCGATCACGAAGGTGTTGGCTGAGTCGGGCGGTGCGACGTTCACCGCGTACGACCAGATCGACAAGGCG
>NZ_DASZBY010000073.1:0-131275 GCF_035943795.1 Aliidongia sp.
AAAAATGGAAGCGCCGTCAATATCTATCAATAAACTAACGTGCGACTAAAATTTCTGGCATCTTTGGCCGCTCATTTTCAGCCATGATATTCAGCTCGCTCGAAGAGCAAGGTACGCGACATATGCAAAATCAACCGCCGATTCCCCGATTTCTATTTAGACTTTATTGCAATAGTCAACTCTGCTAGCCCGCAGCGAAAACTGATTTCCTTCCTATTGTAGGCGTTCGCACGCTCGAACGCTATCGTCAGGTTTGCAAGTTCTTTATGGTCGAATTGCGCACGTGCCAGCTCGAACACTTGACCTGGCACTTGGGTGGAGCACCACGAGCTTCATGGCCCCCGTCCAAGCGAGAGCTGCCTGCCCAGGAAACGTGAACCAGTCTCCCGTCAACCCGACATCGAGCTATGCGCGGTTCCGTGGACACGGCCTCGAGTCGATCGCGTCTGATCCTTGAACTCCAAGGGCTGAGGTGGCCGGCCGCGAATGTCTGCCTGTCAAACAGGGCCCAGTCTCGACCCCCGACGCCTCTTGGGTCATCGAACGACGCTGCGAGCTGCCCGTCACCCGGATATGCCGCCGTGAACCGGCCGGTAGCCGACACGGCGCTAGTGGGCTGGCACCGAAGCCGTATGAAGAACCCGAGCAATCTCCTGCCGAAGCTCGGCGATACGGAACGGCTTGCTGAGCATGCGGGTGTCGGGCGGCAGATTTAGAGCGGTGTTGTCTGCAAAGCCCGTAATCATAAGGATCGGCAGGCCAGGGCGCTGCTGCCGAGCCCGACGGGCGACTTCCGCACCGTTCATTTCAGGCATGGCGTAATCGACGATGAGAAGATCAAAGTCCAGACCAGCGGCCAGGATGGCGAGCGCCTGATCCCCGGAATGGGCTTCCGTGACCTCGTGTCCGGTTTCGTCCAAGGCAGAAGCGATGAAGGAGCGAACGCTTTCATCATCATCCACCAGCAGGACGTTCAGAGTCCGGCCTGCGATCTCCATGGCGGGCTGCTGAGGCACAGCAGAAGGGAAAGCATCCCCTGCCCGCGGCAGGTAGATTGCGACCGTCGTGCCTTTACCCACTTCGCTCTCGATGGTGCAGGTTCCGCCCGATTGTTGCGAGATGCCAAACACCATCGACAAGCCCAAGCCGGTTCCCTTCCCGATGGCCTTGGTCGTGAAGAACGGCTCCAGCGCTTTCGCCTTCACGTCCTCGGTCATGCCGGTGCCCGTGTCGCTCAGCGAGATCATCAGATAGTCGCCGTCCAGGAGTTCTGGCGGCAAGGTCGGATCGCCCGAACTGACATTTCGAGTTTCGATGGTCAGCACACCTCCGCTCTCCATGGCATCGCGTGCGTTGATCGCTAGATTGAGAATCGACGCTTCGATCTGGTCGCGGGCGGACGAGACGGGCCAAGCGCCCTGCGCAAGGCGAAGTCGTATGGAGATCGTCGGTCCGAGCGTGCGCTGGAGAAGGTCTCCGATATCGCTCAACAGTTCGGTCATGTCGAACGGCCGGATCTCGAGATGGCTTCGTCGAGCGAAAGCCAGCAGCTGCGACGTGAGCTTGGCACCGCGCTCTGCCGCACGGGTCGCCGCAGTCACAAGGCGACCCAGATCCGCGTACCGGCCTGCTGCGAGATGCAGCGGGATGAGATCGAGATACCCCAAGACGGCGGCAAGCATGTTGTTGAAGTCGTGGGCAATGCCCGCTGTCAGAAGACCGATGGATTCGATCTTCTGGGACTGCCTGAGTGCCGCCTCCGCGACCTCGCGCAACCTCGCGGCCTCTTCTGCCTGCGCGACGGCATGCTGCTCGCTCTCAACCCGACGCAACGCAACGAAGCTCAGAAGGAAGAGCGCGATCGAGGCGGGAATGCCCACTGCGGCATAGGGAAACAGGCTCTGCAGCCACTGATGGAAGATCGACGTCTCCTTTCGGGCGACGACGATGTATACGGGGTAATCCGGCAACTTGTGATAGATCGCAAACCGTGATTTGCCGTCGATAGCCGATCGTCCTTGGATCACGCCCCCTTCCGGGTTCCGGGCGATCGCCGGTGCGAGAATGTCGTTGGGGCCCGGTGCCAGATAGCCGGGGTCGATGGCCGGGTAGCGGGCAAGCACTGCGCCGTCGTCGCGGTATATGCCGCCGCTATAGGTGGGCCTATCCCGGAATAGGGTGCCAAAATATTCGATGAAGTCGCTCGATGACGCTTTGGTCGCGATCAGACCACCGAATTGCCCGGAATTGGACTGGCGGGCACGTGCGATCGTGAACTCGAAGTGATGATCGCTAGTAGACTGGACATTCCCGAAGAATATTTGAAGATGCCCGTCGCGAATCAGTTGGAAGTGTTGTTGATCGCCGACGCTATAGCGATGATCGACGGGAAACTTGGTTCCACTCAACACGTCGTGACCGGTTTCGTCCGTCACCCATAAGTTTTTAACCTGGGGTAGATCGACGATAAGATCGGCGAGATCGGCGTGGAGATGCCGTTCGTCAGCAATGATATCGGAGGAGCTAAGGGTGCTCAATCGCCTGCTGACGGTATTGCCCACGTACCGATGCAGGTCCAGCACCTCTTTGACCTGGGCCTCCGCCATCGCCACCAGGTTTGTCAGTTCGACTTTTGATTCCAGCCGCACGTTTCGGTAGGCGGCGTAGCTTCCGATGGCGAACAGCAAAATGGGGACGACCAAGGTTCCGAGCACCAGGAGCTTTAAAGTTTTTACGGTCGCCCTGTTCCTCGGCATTTTCCCCGGGTCCTGAATGGTTCGCTGCGCGTCTGGGCGCGGTGAGGCACCTTGAAAGTCTTAGCGCCTAAAAATTTCACCAAGGTAGGCTGAAGAACACTAATTCAACCCTCCGAAATTCAATGGGGTGAAACTCTCTTGGAATTTCCGGTACGGGGCCACCGATTAAGCAGCTTGCTGGCAGCGTCGCGGGCGGCCCGGTCTCGTCAGGTTGGGTGATCCGAGGCGCATGGGGGCTCCTTCTTTGATTGTTTCGGTCGGGCCGCAGAGGGCGCGATCAGGCGACCGGCCCGGTCTCGAGCATCTTGATGTAGCTTGGCCGCCCGTATCGCTCCCGATGGCGGGAGCGGGCCCAACTCAACAAGCCACGCATGTCGGCGACCGAATGGAACGCGCGGACCTCGAGCCAGATCCGGAGTTCATCCAGCATGCGGGTCATGTAGCTGGGACCGTAGCGCAAGATCGCCGAGGCCGTCATGACCGCATCGGCACCCGCCAGTAGATATTTCACGATGTCGTCGCCGCTGTGCACGCCGGTCGATCCGGCGAGGGACAGCTTCGTCCGCCCGGCCAACAGGGATGTCCAGAGCAGAGGCAGCGGCATTTCGGCCGGTGTGCTCAGATGAACGCCCTGGGTCAGGCGCATGCTCGCGAGGTCGTAGTCCGGCTGGATCAGGCGATTGAACAGCACCAATCCGTTGGCGCCGTTGTCATGGAGGCGCTGCGCCAGGTTGCCGAGCGCACTTACGAACGGCGAGAGTTTTACCGAGAGGGGAACGGCGACACCGCGCCGGGCGCTGGCGACGATGCCGGCATAGCGGTCTTCGACCTGTTGACCGGTCAGGGCCAGATCGGTCGGCACGAAATAGATGTTCAACTCGATGGCATCGGCGCCGGCCTGCTCCATCAGCCGGGCATACTCGGTCCAGCCGGCTTCGGTCGCCCCATTCAGGCTGGCGATGACCGGAATGGAGAGGGCTTGGTGTGCCCGGCGGATCAGGTCGAGGTAAGCTTCCGATCCGACGCCATAGGGTCCGATGGCGACGGGCAGATAGCTGGAGGCTTCGGGCGAGTTATGAGCCATTCGGCCCAGGATCAGTTCCTCCAACTCGGTATCGGCTTCGATCTGTTCCTGGAACAGCGACGGCAATACGACGGCAGCGGCGCCGGCGTCTTCCAGGCGGCGCAGATGATCGAGCTGGGCATTGGCGGGCGCGGCGGACGCGATCAGCGGGTTCTTGAGCGACAGGCCCAGATAGTGTGTGGCAAGCGACATGGGGTGCTCCTTCCAGGCCCTTAGGCCGTGATCTCGTGTGTCAGCCCGCGCCCGGCCTGGCCCTCGCTGACGCTGGTCACGGTCGTGTTGGCAATCTCAGCCAGCGCTTCCCGGGTCAGGACCCCCATGTGCGAGGTCGCCAGCTCCTCGTTTGCCTTCCGCAGCGCCGCCCGGTCGTCGTTGTGGGTCCCGAAGACGACGGCCTTCATGTCCGCTCCACTTGGGCATCCGCATTGAAGCGGCTGCCGTCGCGCTGGGCCAGATCCTCGTATTGCCGGTATTTCTCGTCGACGGCGCGTTGGGCCATGGCAAGCAGCGCATCGGCCTCGGCCGGCCGGGTCTGCGCCAGCGAGCGATAGCGGCTTTCGTTATAGGCATAGTCCTTGAACGGGATACGCGGGCGGGGCGAGTCGAGCCGGAATGGCGCTTCATCGACGGTCCGCATGGTCGGATTGAAGCGGAACAAGGGCCAATAGCCGCTCGCCGTTGCCAGATCCTGCTGCTTCATGCCGAAGCGCATGTCGATGCCATGGGCAATGCAGTGGCTGTAGGCCAGGATCAGCGACGGACCGTCATAGGCCTCGGCCTCGCGGAAGGCTTCCAAGGTCTGTTGCGGATTGGCGCCCATCGCGACCTGGGCGACATAGACGTTGCCGTAGGCGATGGCCTGCAGTGCCAGGTCCTTGCGGTTGGTCCGCTTGCCGGCCGTGGCGAATTTCGCCACGGCACCGAGCGGCGTCGCCTTCGAGGCCTGTCCTCCCGTGTTCGAATAGACCTCGGTATCGAGCACCAGCACCTTCACGTTCTTGCCCGAGGCCAGCACATGGTCGAGACCGCCATAGCCGATGTCGTAGGCCCAGCCGTCGCCGCCGACGATCCAGATGCTGCGCCGAACCAGGTGGTCGACGACGGAAAGCAGGTCGAGCGCTGCCGGCTCCGGCAAGGTCAACAGGCGGACCTTGAGTTCAGCGACGCGGATGCGCTGTGCCCGGATCTCGGACTCCTGGATCTGTGGCGCCAGGGCAATCGCCTTCGCCAGCTCTGGCCCGACCTTGTCCGACAGCTTGGTGAGCAGCCCCAGCGCCAAGTCGAGATGCTTGTCGGCGGCCAGCCGGAAGCCCAGGCCGAATTCGGCATTGTCCTCGAACAGCGAGTTCGACCAGGCCGGCCCGCGGCCCTCCTGATCCACGGTCCAGGGCGTCACCGGCAAGTTGCCGCCATAGATCGAGGAGCAGCCGGTCGCGTTCGCGATCTGCAGCCGATCGCCGAACAGTTGGCTCAGCAGCTTCAGATAAGGCGTCTCGCCGCAGCCGCCGCAGGCGCCGGAGAATTCGAACAGGGGCTGCAGGAACTGCACGCCGCGCACGTTGGCGAAATCGACCTGGGCGCGGTCGTTGACCGGCAGGGTCTCGAAGAAACCGATGCTGGCACGCTCGCGCTCCAGGATCGGCAGCTTCGCCACCATGTTGATCGCCTTCACGTCCGGCTCGCGCGGGCTGGTCGCTGGGCACGCTTCGACGCACAACCCGCAACCGGTACAATCCTCGACATAGAATTGGAGCGTGAAGCGCGCTTCGGGATAGCCCCGCGCGTTGACCGGCGCCGACTTGAAACCGTCGGGCGCGCCGGCCAGCTTCTCCTCGCCATAATACTTCGACCGGATGACGCTGTGCGGGCAGACGAAGCTGCATTGGCCGCACTGGATGCACAGATCGTCGCGCCAATCGGGCACGATATCGGCGATGTTGCGCTTCTCGAACGCGCTGGTGCCGGACGGAAAGGTGCCGTCGGCCGGCATCAGGCTGACCGGGATCTCGTCGCCCTCGCCGGCGAACATGCGAGCGGTGACCGACTTGACGAAAGTGGGGGCGTTGGCCGGCACCAGCGGCGGCAGTTCCAGGCGGCTCGTGACGTGGGCCGGCACCGGGATCTCATGCAGCTGCCTCAGAGTGCCGTCGACCGCGGCGTAGTTCCTCTCGACCAGGGACTGGCCCTTGCGGCCATAGGTCTTGTGGATCGCCTCCTTGATATGCGCGATCGCCTTGTCGCGCGGCAGCACGCCGGAGATGGCGAAGAAACAGGTCTGCAGCACGGTGTTGGTGCGCGCGCCCAAGCCCACCTCGCGCGCCACGGCCGACGCGTCGATGACGAACAAGCGCAGCTTCTTGTCGATGATGGTCTGCTGCACCGGCCGGGGCAGATGGTCCCAGACCTCGCCGGCCGGATAGGGCGCGTTTAGCAGGAATGTGGCACCGGGAGCGGCGATGCGCAGCAGGTCCTGCCGCTCTAGAAACCCGAACTGGTGGCAGGCGACGAAACCGGCCTGGGCGATCAGATAGGGCGCCTTGATCGCCTCCGGTCCGAAGCGCAGATGCGAGATCGTCTGGGCGCCGGATTTGTGGGAATCATAGACGAAATAGCCCTGGGCGAAGAGCCCGGCATCCTCGGCGATGATCTTCACGCTGTTCTTGTTGGCGCCGACCGTGCCGTCGGCCCCCAGGCCATAGAACACCGCGCGGGTGACGGCCGCCGTCTCGATCGTGAAATCGGGATCGACCGTCAGGCTGGTGTGGCCGACGTCGTCGTTGATGCCAACGGTGAAACCGGTGCGGGGGTTATCCGCTTTGAGCGCGTCGAACGTGGCCTTGACCATGGCCGGCGTGAAATCCTTGGACGACAGGCCATAGCGGCCGCCGATCACCAGCGGCAGCGTCGGGCGCTCGCCGCGGCTGAATGCGCCGGCCAGGCTGGTCACGATGTCTTGGAACAAGGGCTCGCCGGTGGCGCCGCTTTCCTTGGTCTTTTCCAGCACGGCAATGCGGTGCACCGACAACGGCAGGGCGGCCAGCAGATGGTCGGCGGAGAACGGGCGATAGAGCCGGACCTGCAGCACGCCGATCTTCTCGCCGGCGGCCCGCAGCACCGCCACGGTCTGGCGCGCGGTCTCGGCGCCGGAGCCCATCAGCACCAGCACACGCCCTGCCTCGGGATCGCCCTCGTATTCGAACGGGCGATAATGCCGGCCGGTCAGCGCGCCGAACCGGTCCATGGCGCGCTCGACGATGCCCGGGACGCGGTCGTAGTAGGGGTTCACCGCTTCCCGCGCCTGGAAGAAGGTATCGGGATTATGGGCCGTGCCGCGGATGAACGGGTGTTCCGGGCTCAAGCCCCGGGAGCGGTGCGCGCGGACCAGGTCGTCGTCGATCATCGCGCGGATATCGGCGTCGGACAGCAGCTCCAGCGTGTTCAACTCGTGCGACGTGCGGAAGCCGTCGAAGAAATGCAGAAACGGGATGCGCGCTTCGAGCGTCGCCGCTTGCGCGATCAGCGCCGAATCATGCGCCTCCTGGACCGAAGCGGAAGACAACAGCGCGAAGCCGGTCGTTCGCACGGTCATGACGTCGGAATGATCGCCGAAGATCGACAGGGCCGAGGTCGCGAGCGACCGGGCCGCGACCTGGAACACGGTCGAGGTCAGCTCGCCCGCGATCTTCATCATGTTCGGGATCATCAGCAGCAGGCCCTGCGACGAGGTGAAGGTCGTCGTCAGCGCGCCCGACTGGAGGGCACCATGGACCGCACCGGCCGCACCGCCCTCGCTCTGCATTTCCTGGATGACCGGGACGTTGCCCCAGATGTTGGTGACGCCTTCGCACATCCATTGGTCGGCCAGTTCGGCCATGGTCGAGGACGGTGTGATCGGATAGATCGCGCAGACCTCGTTCACCCGATAGGCGACATGGGCTACGGCGGTATTGCCGTCCATCGTGGTCCGGGTGCTCATGCGGGGATCCGTTCCGGAATCATGTCGATCGCGTGGCAGGGGCATTGTTCGAAGCAGGCGGCGCAGCCGGTGCACAGCGCCAGATCGACCGCGTAGCCGCGCCCGGGACCCAGCTTGAGGATCGCCGTCTCGGGACAGGCGGCGAAGCAGCCGTCGCACTCGTAGCAATTGCCGCAGGACAGGCAGCGCTTGGCCTCGTGCAGCGCCGCCGTCTCGGACAGCCCGCCGACGACTTCGGCAAAGTCCTGACGCTTGTTCGCGGGCAGTTCGGGCTGCAGCGACGGTTTCGCGTCGCTGTAGATTGGCAGATGCAGATCTTCAAAGCCGATGACGGGATGCTTGGGCGCCGCCGCATAGGGCTGGCCGCGCAGCCACCCGTCGATATGGCGGGCGGCCTTCTTGCCATGGCCGACGGCCGCGGTCACCGTGCGCGTGCCGGGGATCATATCGCCACCGGCGAATAATCCCGCCGCGCCGGTCATCATGTCCGTACCGACGAGGACGGTGCCGTCCGACGTCAATTCGACGCCGGGGATGCCTTTGAGGAAATCGCTCTCGGCGTGCTGGCCGAGTGCGAGGACGACCGAGTCCGCCTGCAGCGTCTCGAATTTTCCGGTCGGCTGCGGCACGCCCTGGGCATCGAGGGCCATCAGCTCGACCTGCAACTTGTCGGCGCCGATGTCGCGGATGCTGCTCAGCCACTTGATCTTGACGCCTTCGCTCAGGGCCTCCTCGGCCTCGAACGCGTGCGCCTCCATGTGCGCACGGTCGGAGAAGAAGACGATCAGCGCCTCCTCGGCCCCCAGGCGCCGCGCGGTGCGGGCGGCATCCATCGCGGTGTTGCCGGCGCCGTAGATGACGACGCGACGGCCGAGCTTGGGCGCCCGACCTGCACCGACATCGTGCAGCAGGCTTACGGCCGAGACGACATGGGCCGCGTCGCGGGCCGGGATATCGACGTGGCGCGCGGCTTGGGCGCCGATCGCGACGAACACGGCATCGAACCCGCCCGCGGCCTTCTCGGTCAGCACGTCTTCGACCTTGTGGTTGAGCGTGAGGCGCACGCCCATGGCCTCGATCCGGGCGATCTCCTTCATCAGCACGTCGCGGGGCAACCGGTAGGCCGGAATGCCGAAATGCAGCATGCCGCCCGGCAGCGGCCCGGCGTCGCGGATCTCGACCGTGTGGCCCAGGCGGGCCAGGTGATAGGCCGCCGACAGGCCGCTGGGACCGGCACCGACGACCAGCACCTTCTTGCCGCTCGGCGCCGCGTCGCGCGGCGGCAGCCAGCCCTCGGCCGTCGCCTTATCGCCCAGGAAACGCTCGATCGAATGGATGCTGACGCTGCTGTCGAGTTCGGCCCGATTACAGGCGCTTTCGCACGGGTGATAGCAGACGCGGCCATGGACGGCGGGCAGCGGGTTGTCGCGGATCAGCGTTTCCCACGCCTGGCGCCATTTCCCGGCCTGGGCCAGGCTGAGCCAGGCCTGGATGTCTTCGCCGGCGGGACAGCCCTGGTTGCACGGCGGCAGCAGATCGACATAGACGGGATGGCTGGTGCGGGTCGGCCCCACGACCCGCCGCCGGGTCATCTCGACGACCGGGCTCATGTCCGGGCGATGGTCGATCATGACGGCACCTTCGACGTTACGGCGGAGCCGGTTTCCCGGATGAAGCAGGCCAGGATGATGGCAAGAACGATCGCCGCCACGCCGGCCGTGCTGGCTTGCTGGAAAATGCCGAGCGTGCGCGGCCCGCCTTCCGACAGATGGTTCAGCAACCAGCCATAGGCCGGCGCCAGCAACGCGCTGAAGGTGAAGACCAGGAAATTGATGGCGCCGGTGGCGCTTCCCTTGACCCGGTCCGGGTTGACCTCCTTGATCACCGAATAGGGGATCATCGCTGCGCCGGAGCCGATGCCGAGCAGCAGGCCCAGCAGGTAGGGCGGGGCGACGCCCGGCAGATAGACCACGGTCGCAGCCGAGGCCAGCATGACCAGCGCACCGCCGATCAGCACCGGCTTGCGCCGACCGATCCGATCGGCCAGGTAGCCCAGCAGCGGGCAGCCGATGACCCAGCCGAGCGGAACCATGGTCGCGCGATTGACCGCGTCGGTATAGCCGGCGCCCAGCCCTTCGCGCAGGAACGGTACGCCCCAGATCATGTCGCCGATCGTGGTCGGCAGGAACAAGAGGCCGGCCGAAAAGCCGCACAGATAGGATTGCGGATTGGTCAGCACGGTCTTGTAGGGCGTGAACATCGATAAGAGCGGGTTCGGCCCGGCCGGCCGCGCATCATGGCCGCCCGGCGTCGCGACCCAGATCAGCACCGCGACCACGGCGAGCGCCAGGCCGGCGAAGATCCAGAAATGCTGCCAGCTGATCGTGCCATGGATCAGCGGACCGACCGCGAACTGCCCGACCGAGCCGCCCAGCATGCCGAAGCATTGGGTAAAGCCGATGGCCGTCGCCAGATACTTCGCCGGAAAGCCGTGCGACGCCAGATAGACCGCGCCGGTAAAGGCGAAGGCGGAGCCGGCGCCTTGGAACAGGCGTCCCGTCTCGGCACCGCCGGCCGAACCCAGCCCGAACAGAACGGCGCCCAGCGCCGTCATCAGGATCCCGGTCGGGATGACGGATTTAGCGCCGAACCGGTCGAGCGAGGCGCCGGCCAGGATCGAGAACGTCGAGTAGGTATAGTAGTAGAGGCCGATCAGCGCGCTGACGCCCAGTGCCGTCAGCCCGAATGTCCCGGTCAGCTCGGGGATCATCACGCCTGGGGCCGAGCGCAGCGCATATTGCCCGAAATAGAAGATCAGGCAGAACGCCCAGGCCACGATGAACGCGCTGCGACTGCTTTGAATCGGTGGCGCGGTGGTCGCTTGTACGGACATTCTTGAGCGCCCCTCTATTCGGATGCCCCGGACGTTAGGGTGGAAACCCGAACCGCAGCTTGATTGAGATCAAACCCGACGGAGACTGCGCAATCGCCGCTCATCAGCAAGGGTAGTCGCCATGAATGGCTTGGACAGGAAGACGTTGTGCAATCCGAAAAACAGTAACTGTCCGGATCATGCCGGCGAGGCGCGATTGACCTCGGGCGGTCGCCGGTCGGTCTTGGCTCGCCTATGCCGAGCTCGCCGGGACAGCAATGCGGCAGCGTCTCGCGACCATCGTCACGGCCCCCGTTCTCGTGACCTGAGATCAGGCGGCCGGCCGGCTCGCTGTCTCGCCGGCGGCCAGTTCGATGATCTCGACGGTGATCTCTTCCTGCCGCACGCGCGACTGCGTCGTCCGCAGATCCGTCAGCCGACGGTCGATCTGCGCGCGCGCGGCCGCCATTGCCTCCATCCGTGCCTCGTTCTCGGCCGCGAAGGCGTGCAATGCCGCCATGCATAGCTGGGCGTGCATATATTCGGCGGTCAGTTCGTTCAACAGCGTCTCGGGCGACACATTGACCAATGGCGAATTGGCCTCGACCGAGGCGGGGAACGTCGTCACATCGAACGGGAACAGCCGCCGGCGTTCCGCCTGGCCGCCGCGGCCGGGCTGCCATTGGCTGAAAACCACGTCGAGCTGGTCGATCTCGCCGCTGGCGATGCGGGCGTAGAGCGCCTCCAGGATCTGGTCGGCGAGCTTGGGAATACCTGAGGAATGCGCCGGTAGCGAACTCGCCCAGCGGGCGGCAACACCGCGTTCCTGCGCGACCGTGCCCCCGCGGGTGCCGATCAGGAACAGGTCGGCGCCGGCGAGATCGTTCGCAACATCATCCAGCAGACGCTCGCTGAAGGTTCCGGCAAAGCCTTGCTCGGCGCAGAACAGCACGATCGCGGGCCGGCTCGCCTTACGTGCACGATCCAGACGAGGTGGAGAGGCCAGGACCAGCGCGCGGCCGATCGCGACCGCGATGGTGGCGGCATAGCTATCTACGGCAAGCAGCTGGCCGCGCGCTTGCTGCGCCCGTGCCGCCGCAATCCCCCGCATCGCATTCACGACGGTTCCCAACTGCTGAATGCCATGAATATGCGCGCTGATATCGGCCAGACGCTCGGTCATTGCCGGGCCGCATTCGCCGGCGTCGTGGCCGCGTGTTTCTTCATCGCTTCCAGCAAGGTCTGCTTCATCGCATCATCGAGCCCGCCGGTTTCCTGGATCTGGCCGACGGCCTTCGGTGCGTCGCGATCCAGCGCTTCGCCCAGGCCGCGGCGGAACTCGATCACGTCGGTCAGTGGCAGCGGATCCAGCAGGCCCGCCTGAACCGCCAGGACCAGCGCCACCTCGTCGGCCAACCGCAGGGGCGCATGCTGCGGCTGTTCCAGGATCGCGCGGATGCGGACGCCACGGGTCAGCTGATCGCGCACCCGGGCATCGGGCATGCCGCCGAATCGGGTGAACATCTCCAGTTCCAGGAACTGGGCATAGTCGAGGCGCAAGGTATCCGCCGCCGCACGCAACGCGTGGGCTTGCGTCTTGCCGCCGACCCGGCTGACGCTGGTCCCGACATCGACCGCCGGCTTCTGTCCCTCATGGAACAGCTTGGCGTCGAGCACGATCTGGCCGTCGGTGATCGAGATGAGGTTGGTCGGGATATAGGCGCTGAGGTTGCCTGCATCCGTCTCCGCGATCGGCAATGCCGTCAGCGAGCCGCCACCCTTGGCCTTCGAGAGTTTGGAGGCGCGCTCCAGCAGCCGGGCATGGACGTAGAACACGTCGCCCGGATAGGCCTCGCGGCCAGGCGATTGGCGGGTCAACAGCGCGATCTCGCGATGGCTGGCCGCATGCTTGGTCAAATCGTCGATCACGACCAGCGCATGCTGACCGCGATCGCGGAAATATTCCGCCATGGTGAATCCCGCGAAGGGCGCGATCCATTGCAAGCCGGGCGAGCCCGCGGCACCGGCCACGACGATGATGCTGCGCTCGGCCGCCCCTTGGCCATGGATCGCGTCGATGGCCCGCCGCACGCTCGAACTCTTCTGGCCGACCGCGATATAGACGCAGACGATGTCGCTGTCCTTCTGGCTGATGATCGTGTCGATCGCGACCGTCGTCTTGCCGATGGCGCGGTCGCCGACAATCAGTTCGCGCTGGCCGCGGCCGAGCGCGAACAGGGTATCGACGACGACCAGGCCGGTCTGCACCGGCTCGGTCACCAACTCGCGGTCGATGATCGCCGGCGCCGGCCGTTCGATCGGCTCCATGGTCTCGGCCACGATCGGGCCCTTGCCATCGAGCGGGCGGCCGAGCGGATCGACGACCCGGCCCAACAACCCCGGCCCGACCGGCACACGCACCACGTCGCCCGTGCCCCGCACCATATCGCCGGCCTGGATCGCATCGACATCATCGAACAGCACGCAGCCGACCCGGTCGCGCTCCAGCACCTGGGCGAAACCGAACTGGCCCCGGTCGAAACGCAGCAACTCGTCAAGCCGGACATCGGGCAGGCCCGACACGAGGGCGATGCCATCGCCGACCTCTTCGACCCGACCGATCTGTATGGCGCGGGCGCCCAGCTTGGCGTCGCTGAGCCTGGAGCGGGAGCGGTCGAGCCAGGCGTCGGCCTGGGTGCTAGCGTCGGTCATGCGCGAGGTCCGCCAGGATATGGGTGAGGTCGGCCTGCCAGCTGTTGCTGACGACCAGCGTGGGTCCGCGCAGTTCCAGCCCGGCGATGAGGGCCGGGTCCGCCGTGAAGATGATCTTCGGCTTTGCCCCGAACGCTGCGCCGATCGCGTCGCTGTACTGGTCCTGATCGGCCGGGTCGAGCGCCGCGGCGCTGATCGCTTCCAGAACCACGCCCTTGACGCCGACTGCCCTGCGCGCCGCGGCGGGCAATTTCTGGATTTCCTTTACCAGCCAATCCAGAAACGTCGCGCGCACGGCCGGACCGTCCAGGCGGGCGGCCAGGCGCTGGGCGATCTCGACTGCGAGCCGGCTTGCGGTCGCGGCCCAGGCCGCGTCGGCCGCCTGCCTGTCCTTTTCGATCCCCGCTGTTGCGGCGGCGTGCAACGCAATGGCTTCCGCTTCGGCCGTCGCCAGCCGCATGGTGCGCGAGGCTTCGGCGCCTTCATGGGCATCGGCCAGGATCCTGTCGCGCTCCTGGGCGAAGCCGGCGCGCGTCTTTTCGATCTGGGCGAACATCGCGGTACTCTCGGCCCGCTTCGCCTCCGCCTCGGCCAGCATCTGGGCGGCTGCCGCACGGCGCTGCTCGATCATCGCCGCCAGCGGCTTCCAGAAGAAGCGCCCCAGCAGCCAGATCAGCACCGCGACATTGATGGTCTGAAGGCCGAGCGTCCACCAGTCGATGGTCATGGCGTCAGTTTCAACAGCGGATTGGCAAACAGCAGCAGCAGCGCGATGACCAGGCAATAGATCGCCATGGTCTCGATCATGGCGAGGCCGACGAACAAGGTGCGCGAAATCGTGTTGGCCGCTTCCGGCTGGCGCGCGATCGCATCCATGGCGGCGGCGACAGCGCGGCCTTCGCCGAGGGCAGGACCGATCGCGCCGAACGAGACCGCCATGGCGGCCGAGACGATACTGGCGAGGGCTAACCAATTCATGGGATCGTCCTTGGGCTGGGGGTTGGGGCCGGCGTCACCGGCGCGGGGCGTCCTTCGCTGACGACGCCGGCGATGAAGACCATCGCCAGAATGGCGAAGATGTAGGCCTGGACGGCGCCGGTCAGCAGATCGAGCGCCATCAGCGGGATCGGCACGAGCAATCCGGCGAGCGACAGGATGATGCCGATCACGAACACGCCGCTCATGACGTTGCCGAACAGGCGGACGAGCAGCGAAAAGGTCCGCGTCAGGCTTTCCAGGAAATTCAGCGGGATCATGATCGGGCTGGGGAAGGCGAAGGTCGCCAGATATCCCCTCACGCCGACCGCGCGGATGCCGAACCAGATGACCGCGACGAAGACGAGCAAAGCCAACGCCGCGTCGGTCTCCAGATGCGCCGTCGGCGGCTCGACCCCCGGCACCAGCGACGACCAGTTGGCGACGAAGATGAAGGCGAACAGCGTACCGATGAAGGCGCGATAGGGTGTCGGTTCGACCCGCATCGTGTCGCGGATCTGGCTGTCGACGGTGTCGACGATCAGCTCGAACGCGGCCTGGGTCCTGGATGGCGCCAGCGACAGCTTCCGGGTGACGAGACGGCCGCCCAGCACGAGCACCGCCATGATCGCCCACGTCACGACGACCGGCAGCGTGATCGGAACGGGCCCGACATGAAACAGCGTGATGCTGGTCAGCGGCGAGTTCATGGCCCCACCGCGCTTGCGGGAATGACGGGTAGAGATAGGCGCCGCATCACGATCGCCCTTGCGATCAGCACGCCCAGCGCCATCACCAGTAAGGGTCCAGCACCCTCCAGGCTCGCGAGCGTCAGGAGACCGCCCAAGAGCGCGATCCGCCCGACCATCAGCAGCATCGCGGTCGTCGTCCGCCCACCGGCGGTGAACAGGCGGGCGTTCCACCACAGGCCCCGAAAATAGACCAGGCCCAGCAGAATCCCGGCGATGAGATGGGCTGACAGGTCGAGGGCAAAAAAGCTCATGCGCTTTTCATCCATTTCCAGGCCGACCAGCCGCCGAGCGCGGTGCCGGCCAGCAGCAGAGGTGCGGTCCAGAACAGGCCGGTGCCGAAGCGCTGGTCGAGCCAGCGGCCGACGAGGATGCCGATCAGCATCGGCACGACGATGATCCAGCCCAGGACGCCGATCTGGGCCAGGCGATGGGCGACGGACGGCTCGCCCTCGCGGAGCCAGCGCCGATGGCGGTCGCCGCGCAGCCTCACGCCGCGCACCAGCGGATCCTTATCCCCGGGATCGATCATGACAGGATGCCCGCGCCGCGTGTGCCGGATTGCAGATGGCGCATGATCTGGCGGATGGCGGTCAGCTGCAGGCGCGTGCTGTCGGCATGTTCCGACCGCTCCGTCTCGATATCGTCGCGGTAGCGGGCGAGCACGGTTTCGTCAAGCGTTGCCAGATCGTCGCCCAGCACCGCTTCGCGCGTCGCGATCGCGATCTCGCGGCCACCGGCTACCGACAGCACCCCGCGCCGGACGGCGGCATAATGTTGCGCGCCCCCGGCGCTTTTCCAGCCGACGACGGAGATGGTGAGGCTGGTCAGGAAGTCGGCATGGCCGGACAGGATGCCGAAGCCGCCGCTGCCGTCCTCGGCGCGCAGGGCCAGGATGCCGTCCTCGTCGACGACGATGGCGAGCGGTGTGGTGATGCGCAGCTTCATGATGCCGGCACCGTCGGTTTGGCCCCCGCGGCTTCCTTCTGACGCGCCTCGTCGAGGTTGCCGATCATGTAGAGCGAGCTTTCGGCCCAGTCGTCGGTCTCGCCGTCTAGGATGGCGCGGCAGCCGGCCAGCGTATCGGCGCGCGTGACGCTACGTCCCGGCGTCCCGGTAAAAGCTTCGGTTACGGCAAAGGGTTGGCTGAGGAAGCGCTGGAGCCGGCGCGCGCGTTTGACGATCAGTCGGTCGCCGACACCCAGTTCCTCGACGCCGAGCAGCGAAATGATGTCCTGCAGATCCTTGAAACGCGCCAGGGTCTCGCGGGCGCGTTCGGCGAGCTGGTAATGTTCCTCGCCGACCACGAGCGGATCGAGCAGCACCGAGGAAGACGCGAGCGGATCGACCGCCGGGTAGAAGCCCCCCGCCGCCGCGGCGCGCGACAGCATGATGATGCTGTCCATATGGCTGGAAATCGTCGTCACCGCCGGATCGGTGAAATCGTCGGCCGGGACATAGACCGCCTGGATCGCGGTGACCGCGGCGCCCGCGACCGAGGCGATCCGCTCCTGCAGGCCCGCCACTTCGCTGGCCAGGGTAGGCTGGTATCCCACGCGGGACGGCAGGCGTCCCAGCAGGCTCGACACCTCGCTGCCGGCCTGGACGAAACGAAAGACATTGTCCATCAGCAGCAGCACGTTCTGGTGCTTCTGGTCGCGGAAATATTCGGCGATGGTCAATGCGGTCAACGGCACGCGCCAGCGCGCTCCAGGCGGCTCGTTCATCTGGCCGTAGACCAGCACGGTGCGGGCGAGCACGCCCGAACCCGTCATGTCCTTCAGCAGTTCGTGGCCTTCGCGCGAGCGTTCGCCGACGCCGGCGAAGACCGAGATGCCCTGGTATTTCTCGACCATGGCGTGGATCAGTTCCATCACCAGCACGGTCTTGCCGACGCCGGCGCCGCCGAACATCGCGGCCTTGCCGCCCTGGGCCAACGGGGCCAGCAGGTCGATCACCTTGATGCCGGTCTCGAACATCGTGGTGGCCGACGCTTCGTCCTCCAGCGCGGGGGGCGGATTATGGATGCCGCGGCGCGGCGTATCGCTGGGCAAGGCCGCCCCGCCGTCGCGGACCTGCCCGACCACGTCGATCAGGCGACCCAGGACCGCGTCGCCGACCGGGACCGAAATGGGTGCTCCGGTGGCAAGCACCGCGGTGCCGCGGGCGAGGCCAGCGGTCGCCTGCAACGCGATGCCCCGGATCGTCGTCGGATCGACATGGCTATGGACCTCGAGGGTCAGCGATTCGGGCCGGTCCCATTCGACGGTCAGCGCGGTGTTGATCGGCGGCATCGGCTGCCCGTCGAACTCGACGTCGACGACGGCGCCGCGAACCGAGACGACTGTGCCGCGTGATGCCGCTGGATCCATGGGATGTCCGATGCCGCTTGTGAGGGACCTTCTCTCTAAGCGGTCGAAGTTGGGCGGTCTTTGACGTGGATCAAACCGCGGGGCGGAAGCAAGGCGCTCACTGCGGATCATCTGACTGGCCGGAGACACGTCGTGCCCTACAAGACCATTCTGGTTCACCTGCAGCTGCGCCAGTCGAACGCCGGGGTGCTGAAGATCGCCGCCGAACTGGCCGAGCGTTTCCAAGCCGGCGTGACCGGCATCGCCGTCTGTCAGCCGATGCAGATCGTACAGGGCGACGTCTATATTTCCGGCGACCTGATCGAGCAGGACCGCGAGGAAATCCAACGAGAGATCAAGGATGCCGAGGCGGCATTCCGTACGGCCTTCGAGTTGTGCACCGGTCCGGTCGAATGGCGCTCGGCAGTCACCATGGCGGCGCTGCCCGGCTATCTCGCCAGCGAGGCGCGCGGCGCCGACCTGATTGTTACCGGCATCGAGCGCGACGCGTCGCTGTTCGACGGCTCGCGGCATGTGAACGTCGGCGATCTGGCGATGCAGGCCGGACGCCCCGTTCTCATCGTTCCAGCCAAGACCGACCGGCTGAACCTGGAGCGGGTCGTCGTCGGCTGGAAAGACACGCGGGAAGCGCGCCGCGCGATCGCCGACGCGGTGCCGTTGCTGATGCGGGCCGGCCATGTCGCCCTGGTTGAAATCGCCGATGAGAGCGAGCTGCCGGCGGCGCGCAGCCATCTTGCCGACCTTGTCGCCTGGCTGGCGCGGCATGGTGTCGTGGCGGAGCCCCTCGCGTCGCAGTCGAACGGCAACGATGCCGGCCTGCTGGCCACCATCGCCCGGGACCAGAAAGCCGATCTCATCGTGGCCGGCGCCTATGGCCACAGCCGTCTGCGCGAATGGGCATTCGGCGGGGTCACTCGCAATTTTCTGCTGCGTGCGGACGAGTGCCTGCTCGTCTCGCACTGACCCTTCCTCGCTTTGAAAGACCTTGCAAATGGAACAAGCCAACGCCGTCATCGCCGTGTTAGCCGACCATCAGGCCGCCGAAGCTGCCGTGAAGAAGCTGACCGCCGCCGGATTCGAGATGAAGAATCTCAGCGTCGTCGGCAAGGGCTATCACACGGAAGAAAAAGTTGTGGGATTCTATACCGCAGGAGATCGCGTCAAATTCTGGGGCGCGCGCGGTGCGTTCTGGGGCGGACTCTGGGGGCTGTTCTTCGGCGGGCTGTTCCTGACCGTTCCTGTCGTCGGCCATGTCGTCGTGCTGGGCTACCTGGCCGCCGTCGCGATCGGCGCGGTCGAGAATGCGGCCCTGGTCGGGGGCTTGAGTGCGATCGGCGCCGCGCTCTACGGCCTGGGGATCCCCAGGGACAGCGTGATCCAATACGAGGCTGCGGTGAAAGCCGACGGCTTTCTGGTGATGGCACATGGCTCGGCCGAGGAAATGGCCCGTGCCAAGGCGATCCTGGGCACGGTCAACCCGACCAGCCTCGACCTGCATGCCGGTGCCCGCGACGAACCATCCGCTCAGGCCGTCGGCTGAAATCCACGACAAGGAGCCGTGTCATGAGCTTCAAGGATCTGCTGGTTACCGTTGACGGCGACAGCGACGATCAGTCACCGCTGGCACTGGCAGCGTGGCTGGCCGGCCGTTTCCAGGCCCATCTCGTCGGGCTGCATCCGTCGTCGACAGCCAAGGCCAGCCTCTATTCGGCGAATTTCGGCACCGAACTGTTCGACGACGCGATGCGGGAGACCTTCGCGGTCCTGGAACGGCGCGCGGTGGACGCGCGGACCGGTTTGGACACCGCCGCCCGACGCAACGGTATCCAAGCCGAATGGCGGGTCGCCCGTGGCTTCCCGGGACCGGAAACGGTGCTGAACGGGCGCACTGCCGATCTCGTCATCCTCGGCCAGCGCTGGTCGGACTATGACGGGTTGCGCTATCCCGATCCGGCTGACGTGGTGCTCGATGTCGGCTGCCCGGTCCTGGTCGTACCCAGGGCGGGGCGGTTCGAGCGGATCGAGCGCCATGCACTGGTCGCCTGGAACGGCAGTCGCGAGGCGGCGCGCGCCGTACGGGATGCACTGCCGCTGCTGAAGCGCGTGGCGAAAGTGACCGTACTGGCGGTCAATGCCGGGGGAGGCGGCGAGGAGCCCGGCGCAGATATTGCGCTGCATTTGGCACGTCACGGCATCAGGGTCGAGATCGACCAGAGCACCGCGCCGGACATGAAGGTGGCCGACGTGTTGCTGTCGCACGCCTCGGACCGGGGCAGCGATCTCATCGTCATGGGCGCCTACGGTCATGCCCGGATGCGCGAGACGATCTTGGGCGGCGTCACCCGCTCGATGCTGGAACAGATGACCGTTCCGGTTCTGATGTCCCACTGAAACGCATCTGATCGCCGTTGCCGTCATCGGCACTCGGCTGCCGTTCGGCCGTGATGCGCAATTCAGACTAAAGCGGTGGAGGCGACGTCGGCATGGCGATGGCGTCGACCGTCACGCCCGGAGCGCCCCATTGCACGACATTGATCTCGAACTTGCCGGTCGCACCGGAATCGAGGTCGCCCTTGTCCTGCCGTTCGTAGCCGGTCATCTCGCCCTTCGCGTCGCGCAGCATGACGAATAGCCGGATGTTGCCGGCCTTGCCCGGACCCTTGTTTTCCAGCGTGCCGGTGACATGGACGTACCTGTAGTGGAAGACCTGGTTGAAGTTCAGCACGTTTTCGCCGCGTTCGAGAGATTTGGTCTCGACCGTCGCGACCAGCTGCCCGTGTCGGGGGGCGCCCAGCGTATAAGACCAGGTCGGGCGCCAGACGAACTTGATGGTATCGAACGCCGTCGGGTCGCCGTCGTAACCGAAGAACAGGGGCACATGCTGGCCAGGGACCAGGTCGGGGAAGTCGTGGGTCGCGCGATCGACCTCCTTGCCGTTCTTGGTCAGGATCACCGTCGCCTGGGGCGCGATCGCGACCTGGTCGGCACTGGTGTTGGTCACCTCGCCCAGGTAGCCGGTATTGTGCTCCTCGTCGGTGATCCGCCGGGGCATCTTGATCGCGAGCAGCTGCTGCGCATCGAATGCCGGCGCCGGGGGATTGTGCGCACTGTCGAGCAGATCCTGTGCGGTGACGTCGACGCCTTTGGGAATGCGGCGGATCTGGGGATTGTCGACACGCTGGATGCGGCTGCCGGTCACCGGCGGGTCGGGCGCCACGGCGATCGGCTTTGCGGCGACGGGGCTCGCGACCGGTACCGCCACCTTTTGGTGCTTGTGGTAGTAGTAACTTCCGCCAGCGGCCACCAATACCACCGCGATCGGCACCAGAAGCCCGGTCCGATAGTGCTTTCGCGCCAGGGGAACGACCGCGGCCTCCCGCGCGGCCTGGGTGGCACCGCATTGCTTGCACACCGGCCGCCCTTCGCCGGCCCAGGTCTGCGTCGTGCCGCAATAGGCACATGTGAAGCGTGTGATCGTCGGAGACATGTCCGTCAACGCGCCCGATCCGAGAAGGCGGCATCGACCAGATATTCATAGGCCACGACCGGACTGGTATCCCCATGGGTGAAGATGGAGACGTCGGCCATGGCCTTTTCGCCCGGGCGCAGTTGCGGCGTGTGCGCAGAGCCGTGGCCCAGCGTCTGGTGATCGGCGCCATAGAGCGTGACGACGATGTCGACCGGGTCGACGGCGCGCGTCAGGGTGTTCTGCACGATGCCGACGAGCTGGTAGTAGCTCTTGTCGTCCTGGCGAACCAGCTGACGCTCGGTCAGGTCGAGCGGCGCGATCGACGCGGTGCTGCGCTCGACCCGCGCCGGGCGGTCGATCTCGTAGCGCGCGTTGCCATCGGACGAAAGGAAACGGAAGACGATCGGTTGGTATTCTCCCGGCAACAACCGGTCGACCACGGTGCTCGAATAGGTCTCATCGCCCTTCAGGCCATTGACGAATAGAGTCATTTTATAACGGGGCACGGCGACGGCGAAGCCGCTGTGGTTGTAGATCACGCCCTCGTAGACCTTGTCGCCCGGATACCAGTGCAGCCCGGAAATGACGACGTCGTCGATTGGGACGGTATGGTCTGCGACGGTCGACCGGGGCGTCGTCGTGGCGTGCCGGCCGCGGCCCCCGTCGAGCAGGAGGGGCAACACCAGACAGGCCGCAAAGACCGTGATGGCGAAGGCGGACGCCACGATGCCGACGGTCTTCGAGGGGCCTCTGCGCAGCGACGGGATGGCAGTGACATCGGGCCGCGCCAGCGCGTCCCTCAGCAACCGCTCGACCCGGTCGGCGTCGTCGTCGCTGATGACGGTGATCGCTCCGCAATGGGTACAGCGATACTCCTTGCGATCCAGCCGTTCCATGCTGGCGCTGCCGCATTGATGACAGGTCACGGTCATCTCGGAGAGGGTCGAGCCGTTGGATTGCATGAGAATGAGATCTGATGGGGCTGGAGAGGATCGGACGTGCGGTCTGGCCGTGCCTGCTAAGGCAGTGGTGGAGGCGCTTGCGAAAACAACGCCCGCAAGCCCGGATCGCTCCCGGCAGCAGCCCAGGCCGTCATGCCCGGGTGCCAGACGAGCGTGGCGGCGTCGATGGTGCCGGCGGCGACCAGCTGCGTGATTGCATCGAGCGCCAACGGCCCCTGGGCCTTGCCACCGATCGCGACATGATATTGCGGACCGGATGGTGGCAGGGGCGGCGGCACGGCCGGCTGCTCGAACGCCGTATTCATCGAGCGCATGACCTGCTGCGCGGCCGCCAGGCCGACGCCCAGCTGAATGCCCTGGGCGCCGGCTCCGCTCCCGGCACCGGTCTCGTTGCCTGCCAGATCGGTGATGACCTTCGCGGCCTGGAACCGGGTGAACTTGCCGATGTCGATGTTGTTCAGCCGGCTGTATTCGAAGATCTCGTCCCGCAGCGCGGGCGGCAGCGACAGGCTTTCGATCAGGAACTGGGTCAGCTCGAACCCGAGCGTGGTCAGGGTCTCGTTGATCTTCGCCTGCAACGTCGCATCGAGCGCATCCAGGTTCGACATCAGCTGCTCGACCGAGGGATGGCTGGCGATCAGGGCCTGGCTGAACTGCGCCACGACCAGGCCGCGCAGATATTGCAGCTGATCGCCATCGGTCAGCACGCCCGTCGTGCCGACCATGGCGCGGAAGAAGGCCGCGGGGTCGGTGATGCGATAGGACACCTGACCGTAAGCGCGGACGTCGCCCAGCCCATAGCCGGGCAGCTCCATGGTGATGGCCTGCTGCGTACCCCATTGCTGGTTGAGCACTGGCCGCGTGCTGAAGAAATAGACCTCGGCCTTGAACGGGCTGTGAAAGCCGTATTTCCAACCCAGCAGCGTCGACAGCACCGGCAGGTTGCCGGCTTCCAGCGTGTAGGTGCCGGGACCGAACACTTCGGCCAGCTTGCCCTGGTTGATGAAGATCGCGCCCTGGCCCTCGCGGACGATCAGCCGGGCACCGTATTTGATCTCGTTCTGGTAGCGCGGAAATCGATAGACCAGACTGTCGAGCGGCGCATCGGCGACCTCGATGATGTCGACCAGTTCGCCGACGAGCTTGTCGAAGAAAGACATCCGCACCTCTCAGTCCATCCCTTACCCAAGGTAGTGAACGGCAAGGCCTTGCAGTCCGATCCCTCCTCCGGAAGATATCGCGAACCCTTCGACACGAACGGGCGTTTGCCCTGCACGGTCGACCTGAGCGGAAAGCCTTGCCATGAAGCCGTCAATCTTCCTGTGGCTTTGCGTCGGCGCCTGGGCGCTGTCACAGGTGCCCGCCTTCGCCGCAGAGACGGTCGACGTCCGACTGCAGCGCTGCCTCGACGATCCGGACAAGGCCTCGACCGGCGACCAGGACGAATGCATCGCCCAGGCGGAACGGGAATGGGACGGGCTTTTGAACGAGGATTACAAGCGTCTGGGCGATCGGCTGTCACCCGATGGGCGCGCAAGGCTGCGCGACGCGCAGCGGGCGTGGCTGCGCAGCCGCGACGCCGACCGCGCGCTGATCGGCGCCGTCTATGCCACGACCCGCGGCACGATGTATGCGCCGATGAATGCCGACGCCGTCATGGAATTGACCGCCCAGCGCGCGCGCCGGCTCCACAGCTATCTGTCGGTGCTCGATGGTGTCGCTATGCCATTGCCGGCGCAGCCGGCTTTCGACGATCCGGCCCAGAATGGTGTCCGCCTGCCCCAACGCGGGTCCCATGCGGCAAAGCATTGTCCGACCGCGACCGATGCCTGCGTCGATCGTCTGACACCCCTCTATCTCCAGGATCTGGCGGAGATCGAGACCGCGATGAAGCGCCGGCTGCCCCGCACGGCCCGTCCGTTGTATGACGCATCCGACAGGGCTTGGACCGTGTTTCGCGACCGTGAACTGGCGCTGATCGACGTGCTGACGCCTGCGCCGGTCCCCGTGCTCAAGTTGGGGCTGCCGGTCGAGCGGTTGGGACTGCTCGACGGAACCGTCGGCGTGATCGGCGTCGAGTAAGCGGCATTTTCGGATCAGCGTGGTGGGCTGCTGCCGATGCCTGGCAGCGCGCGAACTCAGTGTGCCGCCAACCCTGGGATCATGGCCGCAGGAGCATGCAAGCGAGTCGATAGATCCCTAGGTCCGGCTTTCGCTCATGGAAGGTTTCGGCGGGCGGCATTGGATATCGGTGGCCGAAGGGCCCGTCTTGTTGCTTGACGCGCATCCAATATCATGGATATCTGGATAACATACTATCCAGTGACAGGCGCCTGCGGCTGTCGACGCCCTCGAGCAAGTGGATGAGGCCCATGGCATATATCGCCCTCGTCGAGTTCCCCGGTCAGGGCTGCGATCCCATCGCGCTACGGCTGCCGAAGCGTGCGGGCGCGCAATTCCCGCGCGACGGAGCGGCGGTATGAGCGCGATAGAAGAGGCCGCTTCCCAGAACCCGTTGCTGTGGGAGCGACCGGCCGAGCCCGGCACCCAGGCACGGATTCGACCTGGAACCGGCACACCGGAACCGTGGCTTGGCGCGAGCGACCTGATCGATCCGACGAGCGAAGGACTCGTTACGTCGATCCGGTCTGCAGTTCCGCGCTGGCTGCAACGATCCGTCGGGCCGCTGCTCCTCTTGCTGGCCTGGCAATTGCTGACGTCGCTCGGGGTCTTCGATCCGCGGACGACGCCTGCGCCCCGGACGATCTTCCTGACGGCGATCAACCTGGCGACGTCGGAGGATCTGCAGGCGCATCTGGCGGCCTCGCTCGAGCGGGTCGCCGAGGGGCTCCTCATCGGCGTCGCGCTCGGCCTCGTCAGCGCCGTCGTTTCCGGACTGACCCGATGGGGCGAGAATATCGTCGATGGCAACATGGAAATCCTGCGAGCGGTGCCGAATTTCGCGCTGCTGCCGATCCTGGTCGCCTGGTTCGGCATCGGTGAGTTTCCGAAAGTAACGCTGATCACGCTCGGCGTCTGGGTGGCGGTCTACATCAACACCTACAGCGCCATTCGCAGCGTCGACGTCTCGCTGGTCGAAGCCGCCCGCACCTTCGGCGTGAAGCGGAGGGAACTGATCACCGCCGTCATCCTGCCCGGCTCTCTACCCGGTTTTCTGGTCGGATTGCGCATCGCGCTCACCAATGCCTGGCTCTCGCTGATCTTCGCGGAAACCGTAAATGCGCCGCTGGGCCTCGGCCGGATGATGAATGACGCGCGGGAATATTTCCGCGTCGACGTCATCTTCGTCCTGCTCGCCATCTACGCGATCCTCGGCCTGTTCTCGCTCTCTGCGATCCGCTTCCTTGAAAGACGGCTCCTGACCTGGCGGAGGGCATTCGATGGCGCTTGATTTCGCCACGGGGCCGGTTCCTCCGGCATCGGCGGTCATTGCCGCCCACGTCAGCAAGCAATTCAACGGCCGACCCGTCCTGAAGGACCTGAGTCTCGACATCGAGGCCGGGGAATTCGTGGCGCTTCTCGGCAAGAGCGGCTCCGGCAAGAGTACTTTCCTTCGGTTGCTCGGCGCGTTGGATGTCGACGTCGAGGGAAGCCTGCGGGTACCACGCCGTCGTGCGATCGTCTTCCAGGATCCGCGCTTGATGCCGTGGCTCTCGGTCCTGCGCAACATCACCATAGGGTTGCCGCAGACCGAAGAGGTCCGCAAACGCGGCCTGGCCACCCTCGCCGAGGTCGGGCTCGAAAGACACGCCTTCGCCTGGCCGCGCACATTATCGGGCGGCGAGGCGCAGCGCGCGGCGCTCGCGAGGGCGATGGTGCGAGAGCCCCAGCTTCTGCTGCTTGACGAGCCGTTCGGCGCCCTCGACGCCCTCACGCGCATTCGCATGCACGGATTGCTGAGGGACGTCTACCTGCGCCATCGGCCGGCAGTGCTCCTGGTCACGCACGATGTGGACGAAGCCATCCTTCTCGCCGACCGCGTGGTGGTGCTTACCGAAGGGCGGATCTCGCTCAACGAAGCCGTGAATGTTCCGACGCCACGCCATCGTGCGGACGCCCCCTTTATCGCCCTACGCCAACGCTTGCTTCGGGAGTTGGGCGTCGACGACGACTGATCCGCCCCAAGCTTCCATGCCTGCCCAGGCAGACCAGGAGTTTTCCTCAGATGACCTACCTCGTTCCTCCGGGCGCCACCCGGCTCTCTCGTCGCACCGTGATCACGCAGTTTGCCGGATCGACCTTGCTTGGGCTCGGCACCGGCCTGCTGCCGGCAAGGGCATTTGCGCAGACGGCATCGGGCAAGGATCTTGCGACCGAACTCGCGGCGGCGGTGCCCTCGGGAACGAGCATCGCCGTGGCAGACCAGGATGACGCGGTCGGCGTTCCCTGGCAGCTCTCAGGCGTGAGCAAGGACACTCCCTACAAGGCGACCATCGCCAATTTCTCCGGCGGCACCGCGGTGCTGGAAGCATTGATCTCCGGCGCGGTCGACATCGGCTACGTCGGCGAGGCGCCGCTGCCCATCGCGGTGGGGCGGGGCGTGACCGACCTCGTCGCGGTCGCGGCAAACGGCAACCCCGGTAGCCCCGGAGGCTATTTCCTCGTCGTGCAGCCGAATAGCGGCATCAAGACCGTTGCCGAGTTGAAAGGCAGAACGGTCGCTTATCCGCCTGGGACCGGCCGGCACATGATCGTTGCGAGCATCCTGCACGCGAACGGTCTGGCGTTCGGTTCCGACGTCAAGGGCATCGAACTCACCGGCTCGGAGATCGCACCGACCTTCGCTTCCGGTTCGGTGGATGCCGCGATCATCTTGGGCAATCAGTATTTCAGGCTCGGCAAGCCGCCGATCATTGCTGATGGGACCGGCCACAATTGGGGCCTGAACCTCTGGCTCGTCCGCAGGGATCTGTTCGACCACCCTGCCAAGGCCGCCGCGGTCGCGGATTTCGTCCGGCGCGCGGTCGCCTTTTTCGACTGGCAGATCGCTCGGCCCGACGATTGGGTACGCGGAAGCTACGTCAAGAAACAGGGGATGACGTTCGAGCAGGGCAAATGGGTCGATGAGGTTACCGGCGGCGGGATTTACTACCCGATCGATGGCGTACTGACGAAAGTCTATCAGCAAATCGCCGACGGCCTGCTCGCCACCGGCGCTCTCAAGCAGAAGATCGACATCAGTCCTTATCTCGACGGCCGGTTCAACTCGATCGTTGCCTGGCAGAACCAACGAGACGGTATCGCCCCGCGGCTGCTGGAACAGCCGAAGCGCTCGTAATGCTGTTCGGCCAAAATCGAAGTCATTCATTTCAGCAGGCAGCGGAAATTGTCTGTCGCTTTCGGCCGCAGACCTTTTGATCGATCGAATCCACGACAAACAATGCAGGAGAATGTCATGAGCATTTCCATACAGCCACAATCATCCGATCGGCAGGAAACGAGGCTTGCCGTCGTGCCGCGCCATATCGGCATTCATCCCTTGACCGGCAATATCGGCGCCGAGATCGAGGGCGTGGATCTGACCAAGCCGCTGAGCGCGGCGGTCGTCGAGGAAATCCGAGAAGCTCTGCTCGTGTGGAAGGTGGTTTTCTTTCGCGACCAGCCGCTTTCGCACGAGCAGCATGTCGCTTTCGCAAAGTCCTTCGGCGAGCCGACGATCGGCCATCCGGTCTACGGCTTCGTTGAGGAGCATCCGCACATCTACTCCGTTGCGAAGAACCGCCTCAAGACGCGACATGTCGGTGAATTGTTGATCCGGCCCTGGACGGGCTGGCACACGGACGTGACCGCCGCGGTCAACCCGCCGGCGGCGTCGATCCTGCGCGGCGTGACGATCCCGGCGTATGGCGGCGACACGGTCTGGACCAATCTGGCGGCCGCTTATGAGGGGCTGTCCGAGCCGTTGCGCGGTTTCGTCGATACCCTGCGCGGCGTGCATTATTTCACACCCCCGGAAGGCCAGGAGGCGACACGCGAGTTCGTCGAAAAGAACAATCGCCGCCCGCTGGAGAGCGAACATCCGCTGGTCCGGGTCATCCCGGAGAATGGCGAGCGGGTGCTGTTCGTCAGCCCGTCGTTCCTTCAGCGCATCGTTGGGCTCCATCCGCGCGAGAGCGAGCAACTGCTTGCCCTGTTGTTCGAGCACGTCGTCCGGCCAGAATATACCGTGCGTTTCCGCTGGCAGCCGGGAAGCATCGCCTTCTGGGACAACCGCGCCACGGCTCATCTCGCCCCGCGCGATATTTTCACCCAGGATGTCGATCGGCAACTCTATCGCATCACTCTGCGCGGCGAGGTCCCGGTCGGTGTCGACGGCAGGCCCTCGACCGCGATCAAGGGCCTGCCGGTCGGCGCTCTCGCGGACGAGAAGGCCCACTGAGCAACCTTTCCGGCCGCAAGCATCGAGACGCGTCCCGATCCTCGCCGAACAGGAACCGGGACGCGGCTCCCTTGAGAAAGCCCACGGCTTCTCGGCGGACCGTCGTTTCACGAGCTCGCGCGCGTCGATAAGGCGGCATATGCAAGGCGACAGCTCAGCCCTTGTCGGCGAGCTCTTCGAGATACCGGCGCAGGAACTCGACGAGGGTGAGCGCATTGGGCAGGAGCGGCCGGTCTCGGCGATAGATCAGACCGGCCGGGCGGCCGGGCGTGCTGATCGGCAGGGGCACGATCCGAATGGAGCCCCTCAGCAGATCGCCGGCCATCATCAGCCGGGGCGTGATGGTGATGTAGTCCGTCGAATGCAGCATCTCGCGGATGAAGCTGATGGAACTTGATCGCAGCGAGGCCGACGGCGGCAGGCTCAAGGTCGCAAGAAAGTGCTCGATCTCCTGACCCACCCGTTGACTTACCGTGGGCAGCACCAGGTCGAACGAGCCGAGGTCTTCGAGCCCGATATCGGCCCTGGCGAAGATCGGGTGATCCGCGCGCGCCAGGACGGAAATCGGCTCCTCGTACAGCACCTCCCGAACGAAGCCGTCTGGTGCCGAAGGATCGTAGAGGCGGCCGACGATCAGGTCCAGGTCGCCGGCCGCGAGCGACGGCAGCAGTTCCTCGGTCCGGCCTTGGACCAGGCGAACCAGAATGCCGGGATGGGCGCGCTTCAGACAGGCGAGGGCGCCCGGCAGCAACCCGGTCGCGGCCGCCGGCAAGGCGCCGAGCGCGATCGTCCCGCCCGAATGGCTCGATAGCCGGTCCAATTCCTCGTCCAGGCGCCCCAGCTCCGCCAGAATCCGGCGCGCCGTGTGCGCGACCGCGTCCGAGAACAGCGTCGGAGAGACGCCTCGGGCGTGGCGCTCGAACAGGCGGACACCGAGCATCCCCTCGAGCTCTTTCAGGCTTTTGGACAGGCTCGGCTGGCTGATGCCGAGTGCCTGCGCCCCCTTGAGCAGGCTGCGGTGGGTGGCGATCGCGTCGATCGCCCGCAGCTGCCGCAGCTTCAGGCGCTCCTTCAAATACCTACGCACGGCGGAGCCGCCGATCGTGGGGCCGAAGATGGTGCGCCGGGAACGGAAAGCGATGGTCACTCACACCGAGAGCTATATCACCTCGTGATGCGGACGCTCCAGAAGCTCATTCGCACTCCATCCGCTCCCGGCTCGGGACTTCGGTTTCGGAAAAGATGTCGAGACCGGCGGCACGGCCGGTCCTATCGTTAGCCGGTCCTTAAGTGGCTCTTCACCTAAGATGGCCTGGGGGCGGCATCACGTTCCGACAGCGGCTGAGTTCGGAGATCCAGAATCGCGACCGTGGAACAGGCGGATCGAGCCGATCGCCAGGCCGGACTCCCGGCGCTCATACTCATCGCCGCCCTCTACTATCTGGCGGCCCGCGGTGGCCTGCAGCTGCAGTTCCACGCCTCGCAGGCGACCCCCCTCTGGCCGCCATCGGGCGTTGCGCTGGCCGCGTTCCTGTTGTTCGGGTTGCCTGCGGCCGCTCCGGTTTTCGTGGGTGCCGTGCTGGCCAACCTCGCCGATTTCTTCGTCAAGGCCGATGCAGGTTCCCTGCTTTCCCTGGCCGACCTCGGCCGCCAATTCGGTGCCAACCCGAGCCAGATCCTCATCAGCGTCGCCATCGGCAGCGGTAACATGCTCGAGGCGGCCGCGGCCTGGATCATCGTCCGCCGTTTCGGTCCGGGCGGCACGTTTGACGATCGGGTCCAGGATTTTCTGGTGTTTGCGATCGCCGTTCTGGGCGGTTGCCTGATCAGCAGCAGCGTCGGTGTGGCATCATTGCGGGTGGGGGCGTTCCTGCCGGCGAGCCTGATGGCGCCAGTGTGGTTCACCTGGTGGCTGGGCGATGTGGCCGGGATGTTGATTTTCACCCCGTTCCTCGTCGGATGGGTCGCCCATGGTTTCCGAGGGACGGCCTCGACCGCGGCAAAGGCCGGCGGGATGCTGGTGCTGCTGACCGCCATGACCGAGGTGATCTTCGACGACTGGCTCGGGCGCGGCCACCTGCAGGCGCTCGCCTATGCGCCGATCCCCTTGTTGCTCTGGATCGAATTTGCCTATGGGTATGCCATCGGCAGTCTTGGCGTCGTGGCGGTCGCTGCCGTTGCCGTCCTTGGGACCATCCATGGGCATGGGCCGTTTCACGCCGAGGAACAGAACGACGCACTGCTCGACCTGCAAGGTTTCATCGCCGTGGTTGCGGTGACGGCCGCCCTGTTCAACGCCGCCCTTCGGGAACGCTCGCGCGCGCTCATCGCGTTGCGCTCGGCACATGAGACGCTCGAGCATCGGGTCGTCGAGCGCACCGCCCAGCTCGAAACGGCCAACGAGGAACTGCTGGCGGCAACGGAACGGGCTCTGGCTACCCGGGAGGCGCTGGAGCGAAGCGAGGACGATTATCGATCGCTCTACACCAGAACCCCGGCGTTGCTGCATTCGATCGATGCCGAGGGTCGCTTGCTCAGCGTCAGCGATCACTGGTTGACCTCGCTCGGCTATCACGCCGACGAAGTCATCGGCCGCAAGTCGCAAGAGTTCCTGTCGCCAGAGTCCCAGCGCTACGCGCGCGAGGTCGTCCTGCCCGGCTTTTTCGAAACCGGCGTCTGTTCCGCCATCCCCTACGAGTTCGTCAAGAAGAACGGTGGGAGGATGGATGTCCTGCTGTCGGCGATCAGCGAGCGCGATGCCGACGGTAAGGTTCTTCGCTCGTTGGCCGTCATGGTGGATGTCACGGAGCAGAAGCGTGCCGAGGCGGCGTTGCGGGCGACCGAGACTCGGCTGGTCCACGAAAAAGAGCGTGCCGAGGAGGCAAACAGGGCGAAATCCGCATTTCTCGCCAATATGAGCCATGAGATCCGGACACCGATGAACGGCATCATCGGCATGAACGGCCTGTTGCAGCAGACGCCGCTCGATGCTGTCCAGACCCGGTACGCGGAGGCCGTGCAGCAATCGGCGATGTCCTTGCTCCAGATCATCAATGACATTCTCGACCTGTCGAAGCTCGAGGCGGGAAAGCTCGACCTCGAGACGATCGACATCGAGCTGTCTCGCCTGATCGAGGACGTGGCCGACCTGATGGCGCCGCGCGCCCAGGAGAAGGGGCTGGAATTGATCTGTTGGGTCGATCCTTCGGCTCGTCGGGCGGTGAAGGGCGATTCCACCAGAATTCGACAGATCCTCCTCAACCTGCTCTCCAATGCGGTGAAGTTCACCGAACGCGGCTTCGTCTCCGTCGAAGTAAAGGCGGGCGCTGAGGCCGACGGCGAGCGCCTTTATACCTTTTCCGTTCAGGACACGGGCATCGGCCTCAGCGATAGCGCCCTTGGCAAGCTCTTCCAGAAATTCGAGCAGGGCGACGGCTCCATCACCCGACGCTTCGGGGGCACCGGCCTCGGCCTGAGCATCGTCAAGCAACTGACCGATCTGATGCACGGCAACATCGAGGTCACGCCTCGCGACGGCGGGGGAACGAAATTCACCGTCTCGTTCCGGCTGAGCGATGGTCTTCGACCCCACCAGGTGACCCCGCGCCTCGACCTGGCCGGGGTCCGCGCTCTCGTCGTCGACGACATGCCGCTCAATCGGACGATTTTCATCCGACAATTGGAAGGTGTCGGTATCGTCGTGGCCGAAGCGGCCAACGGCCGGGAAGCGCTCGATCTGATCCGGCTCGCCGACGATGCCGGCACGCCCTATGACGTCGTCTTGCTGGATCGCAGCCTGCCGGATGTGGCCGGACCGGACACGGCAACGTTGATCCGGCAAAACCGTGGGTGGGTCCAGCCGAAGATCGTCGATGTCTCGTCGATGGGAACCGGGGCGACCGCCGGGGACCTTCCCGACCTCTTCGATGGCGCCCTGACCAAGCCCGTGCATCGGGACGCGCTCATCGATTGCGTCGCACTGGTTCTGGGCGGCGACATCCCCGTTCCCGCATTCGGTCCATTGCCCGGCTCCGCCAGGCATCCGGTCAAGTCCAGGCTTACGGGCCTGGTGCTGCTGGTCGAAGACAACGTCATCAATCAGTTGCTCGCGACCGAAATATTGACGATGGCCGGCGCGACCGTGGAAATCGTCGAAGATGGTCTTCAGGCCCTGACGATGGCGGCCGCCAAGCAGTACGATATCATTCTGATGGACGTTCAGATGCCCGTGCTGGATGGGTACGAGGCCGCACGCCGGATCCGCGAACTCGACGGCCCCCGTGGCGAGGTTCCGATCATCGCCATGACCGCGAACGCCATGCAGGGCGATCGCGAGCGTTGCCTCGAGGCGGGCATGGTCGACTATGTCTCCAAGCCGATCGACTCCGACTTTCTGGTCGTCTCCGTCGGGCGTTGGATCGCCGCTTCGAGAACGCTGGTGGATGGGAGCGATCGCACCGCGTCCGCCCATGGTCAGACCGGAAATCCGGAGCCTTCATCGGTCATCGATCACGAGCGGATGGCGGACCTCCGAAACATCACGCCGATCGACACGTTTCCCGAGATATTGGGGTTCTTTCTCGACAGCCTGCGCGAGCGGATGGTGCGGATCGGGGATCTTCCGAGAACCGGGGACTTCGCCTTGCTCGCGCGCGAAGTCCGGGAGCTGCGTCGGACCTGTGCGAACTATGCCGCTGTCCGGGTCGAGCATTTCGCCCATATTCTCGAGAATCTGTGCCTCGGCGGAGACATGACGTCGATCGAGGCCGGCATGGAGCGGCTTTCGAGCGCCGCCGACGAGGCGTCCCAGGTCATTCGCGAATTGATCCTGTCGTCGGGCGGTACCCGCACCGCGCGCCGCAAGGTGCGGATGGGGAGGCCCTGAGGCGGACCCACAGGGAACCGTCGGGCATATGGCGGTTACTCGAGCACGGAGGAGGGGCGGACGCGGCGGTCCAAAGCCGCGGCCGCCCGATACCGCTCAGATCGCCGCGGCCGAGACCATCTTGGTGTTCAGATAGGCTTCGATAGCCTCCAAGCCGCCTTCGGAGCCGTAGCCGCTGTCCTTGACGCCGCCGAACGGCACTTCCGGCAGCGCGATGCCATGGTGATTGACCGACAGCATGCCGACCTCGACACGGCTGGTCAGCGTCTGCAGCGTCTTGTGCGACGAGGTGTAAGCATAGGCGGCCAAACCGAAGTCGAGGCGGTTGGCCTCGGCAATCACCTCGTCGATGGTCGAGAAGCGGCTGACGAGTGCCAGCGGGCCGAACGGTTCCTCGTTCATCGCGCGCATGTCGGGGGTCATGCCGGTCAGCACGGTCGGCTCGAAGAAATTGCCGACATTGCCGATGCGCTTGCCGCCGGTGGCGATGGTGGCACCCTTGGCGACGGCGTCCGTGATCAGGGCTTCCATCGCCGGGATGCGCCGCGGATTGGCAAGCGGTCCCATGGTGGTGCCCTGTTCGAGGCCGTGGCCGACCTTGATCTTGTTGGCATGGGCCACGAACTTCTCGACGAACTCGTCATGTACCGCGTCCTGGATCAGGAAGCGGGTAGGGGCCACGCACACCTGTCCGGCATTGCGGAACTTGTTGGCCGCGAGAATGGCGGCGGCGCTGTCGATGTTGGCATCGTCGAACACCATCGACGGCGCATGGCCGCCCAACTCCATCGTCGCCCGCTTCATGTGCGCACCGGCGAGCGCCGCCAGATGCTTGCCGATCGGGGTGGAGCCGGTGAAGGAGATCTTCTTGATGATCGGGTGCGGGATCAGATACTCGCTGATGGTCGCCGGCACGCCGAACACCAGGTTGATGACGCCGGCCGGCACGCCGGCATCGAGCCAGCACTGCACATAGGCCGCGAGCGAACCCGGGGTTTCTTCCGGGCCCTTGACGATGATCGAGCAGCCGGCCGCGAGGGCCGCGCAGATCTTGCGGTTGGCCTGATTGATGGGGAAGTTCCAGGGCGTGAAGGCGGCGACCGGGCCGACCGGCTCCTTGATCACCAGCTGCATGACGTTCTCGGCCCGGCTCGGCACCACGCGGCCATAGGCACGGCGGGCCTCCTCGGCGAACCACTCGATGATGTCGGCCGAGAACGCGGTCTCCATCTTCGCCTCGATGACGGGCTTGCCCTGTTCGAGTGTCATGATGCGGCCGATGTCTTCGACGCGCGTGCGCAGGATCTCCGCCGCCTTGCGCATGATCTTGCTGCGGTCATAGGCCGACATCCGGCGCCAGGTCTCGAAGCCCTTCTGTGCGGCAGCGAGCGCGCGGTCGAGATCGGGGATGTCGGCATGCGCGACGGTGCCATTCACCTCTCCGGTCGCCGGGTTCGGAACGTCGAGGGTCTTGCCCGATTGGCTAGGCCCCCAATTGCCGTCGATGAGAAGCTGAACAGCAGGATACATGGCACCATCCTTGGATCATAAAAAAGCGCGTCGTCGGTCGATCGTTCCGTCCATTATCGGACGAACAGTTTCGCTCGGCGGCCCGGTCGGCCCGCGAAGCTCGTTTATTTGGGGGGTCGACGCGGGCTTGTCGAGGCATTGAACGCCCGATCGGCGGAGTTGCCGCACCAACCGTTACGCTTCGGCTCCTGCCGTCATATCGGCCGTGCGGCTCTCGGCGATCACCGTGCCAGCATCTATAGGGGCGCACCTGCGCGGAATTACCGCTCGTCACGGCGCTGAGTCGGCTTCGGCGTGCAAGTGCGACGGTGGGGTGCTATTTTAGGTGTAGAGCGTTGCCTTTGCAACCGATGTAACACGGGTGGAGTGGCGCGATGAGCAAGAGAATAGTTCTGATTCCATTTCCTACCGATAACAGCCAGGAGCATCTGTTTTCCACAAAAGGCGGGAACATACTTCCGGAAACGATACAACAAGAAGAAGATGCTGCTCGTAGTTTATCTGAAACCCATCGGTTGGTTCAAAAAGTCGAATCTTTCCCAGATAGTCCGAAAAAGCAGATCGTTTTGTCGGAAATACAGGGTGCGCATAATATCAATAAGGAAAATCTTCGAAAGGCGCGGACAAATAGAGAAGAGTCCACTAAACCGGGTTGGAGGAGAATAGCAGCGACTGATATTTTCTGTAGTAACACGGTAGGACTCGCACGTGTATTGGCAGATCTTTTTGAGGCTGATGATGTATTGTATATCCGGGGGCATTGCGCCGCAGGATCACCAATGCTCCAGTCATCGGATCATGAAATAGACATTGCAATCCCAGATATCATTGCTCTGTTGGCCAATGGGCTGCCAAAGGTTTACCCGGGGCGGATCAAATTATTTGCGTGCGAGTCTGCCTTGGGCCTGAATGCGAAGGAATCATTCGCGGCTCTATTTAAGAAAACGTTGGTCAACAAAGGCTGGGTCAACGCTAGAGTGGTTGGCTATGGGGAGAGCTTGAACACGTTCATAGTAAGAGCGGACGGACACAAGTCCGCTACAGACGGGACGCGAGCCAAAGACAACAAGGTTTACGCTTGAGGGATGCATCAGGCCGTCGGGCTGATCGTAGGAGATCGTCGATGTGACGTCGCGGTCGGGCGCTTGACCGAGCTACCGTCAGGTGCGAGTTCCATGGTCGACGACGGTACTCGGCGACAGATCAATGCGGCCCAAGGTTCGCCAGGAGACGTTCCAGATCCCTGAGGGTCACCGGCTTCACCAGATGATGGTCGAAGCCGGCGGCGGACGACTGCATCTTGTCCCGGTCCTGGCCCCAGCCCGTCTGCGCGATGATCGGGGTCCGTTTGAAAGCGTCGTCCTGGCGGAGCATGCGGCAGACCGCGTAGCCGTCCATGCCCGGCAGGCCGATATCCAGGAGAATGGCGTCCGGCTGGAAGGCTTTTGCCGTCTCCAGCGCGCGGCGACCGTCATGCACGAGTTGATAGGTATGGCCGATCTCCTCGAGCATCAGGCCCGCGATTTCCGCGACCTCGACGTTATCGTCCACGACGAGGATTTTCAGAGATCGGGACGACGGCGGCGGCGGCGCGACCTCGGCGTCGGGTTTCCGTTCGGGCTCGGCCGCCCGGGGGACGCGGACGGTGAACGTGCTGCCCTGGCCGGTGCCGGCACTCTCGACCTCGACCGTGCCGCCATGGAGTGTGACGAGCTGTTTCACCAATGCCAGCCCGATGCCGAGGCCGCCGTGCGCTCGATCGAGGTGGTGGTCGACCTGGGCGAACAGCTGGAAGACCTTGGATTGCATCTCGGCAGGGATGCCGATGCCGTCGTCGGTAACGGCGATCACCGCGGTGTCACCGTCGGCGTTAACCGAGAGACCGATGCGGCCACCCGCGGGCGTGTATTTGGCCGCGTTGTTGAGGAGGTTGCCCAGAATCTGTGCCAGACGCGTCAGGTCCGCCTCGAGCCAGATCGGCGATGTCGGCATATCGATCGTGAGCGAATGCCCGGCAGCGTCGATCAGCGGCCGGCTGCCTTCCACCGCCGCACGAACGACGTCTGCCGCCGCAATCCTGTCCTTGCGCAGTTCGATCTTGCCCTGGCTCACGCGGGACACGTCGAGCAGATCGTCGATGAGCCGCACCAGATGGACGAGCTGCCGGTCCATCATGTCGCGGATATCGGCGGCGCCAGCGCCATCGGGACTGCGGCGCAGGATGTCGATCCCCTGCCGCAGAGGCGCCAGCGGATTGCGCAACTCGTGCGCCAGGGTCGCAAGGAACTCGTCCTTGCGCTTGTCGGCATCCTTGAGCGCTTCGGCCTGGGCCTGTAGTTCGTCGCGCTGCACGGCGATCTGCTGCCGCTGCCGATAGAGATCGAAGAAGACCTCCGCCTTGCTGCGCAGGATGTCCGGCTCGATCGGCTTATAGATGAAGTCGACGGCACCGGCCTCGTAACCGCGAAAACGGCGCAGGCTGTCGGCACTGCCGGCCGTGACGAAGATGATTGGAATGCGCCGGGTCCGCTCGTTCCCCCGCATCAGCTCGGCCAGTTCGAAACCGTTCAGCCCGGGCATCTGCACGTCGACGAGCGCCAGCGCAACGTCGTTCCTGAGCAGGAGCTCCAGCGCTTCGTCGCCGGACCGCGCCTTCAACAGGGTCAGGCCGTCCCGGCGCAGCAACGCCTCCAGCGACAGGAGGTTCTCTTCCAGATCGTCGACCAGAAGAAAGGAAACGGGACTCATGGTCGACATCGTACCTCTTGCAGACACTCTGCGATCTCTTTCAACGACAGAACCCGCGCGTCGGGACAGGCCGCCTTCGCCGCCGCGGGCATCGCCGCCGCGAACGCGTCCGCCGGATCTTGCACGATCGTCACCCCGCCGGCTTCGCCGACGGCTTTCAGGCCCGCGGCACCGTCTGCATTGGCGCCCGTCAGAGCCACCGCGATCAGCGCAGGACCATACGCGTCGGCGGCACTTTCGAACAAGACGTCGATGGACGGGCGGGAAAACAGCACCGGCTCGTCGCTGGACAGCGATATGCAGCGGTCCATCTCGACGAGCAGGTGATAGTTCGGCGGGGCGAAATAGATCGTCCCGCCGCACGCGGGCTCCTTGTCCTCTGCCTCCCGTACCGGGATCCGGCATTTGGCCTGGAAGAGCTCGGCCAGGATGCTGCGCTTGTCCGGCGGCAGGTGGACGACCACGAACACCGGCACGCCGTACCCGGCGGGCAAGGCCGGCAGAATGACGGACAGCGCTTCCAGCGCGCCGGCGGACGCGCCGATCACCACGGCCTCGGCCGGTGTCGCCGTCATCCGACCCGCCGCTGGTAGATCTTTTCCTCGCGCTCGAACTCGGCGAAGGCACCCGCATGGTCGGAAAAACGCAGGGTCTCTTTAGCGCCCAGCCCCAGGAACCCCTTGCGCGCGAGCGAGTCCTTGAACAGGCCGATCGCACGATCCTGCAGATCCCGATCGAAATAGATCAGCACGTTCCGGCACGAGATCAGATGCATCTCGGAAAAGACCGCATCCGTCACCAGGCTATGATCGGAAAAGACCACGCGTTCGCGCAGGCTCCTGTCGAACGACGCCCGGCCGTAGGCGGCGCTATAATAATCGGACAGGGACGACCTTCCGCCGGATTTCCGATGGTTCTCGGTGAAGAGCTGCATCTGGTCCAGATCGAAGATGCCGGCTTCGGCCTTGCCGAGCGCATCCTGGTTGATGTCGGTCGCGTAGAACAGCGTGCGCTGCTCCAGCCCCTCTTCGCGAAACAGGATGACGAGCGAATATAATTCCTCGCCGTGGCTGCATCCCGCGACCCAGACCTTGAGCGACGGGTAGGTCCGAAGATGCGGGACGACCTTTTCGCGAAGGGTCCGAAAATAGGAAGGATCGCGAAACATCTCGCTGACCTGCACGGTCAGATACCCCAGCAGCCGGGGCAGCAGTGCCGGATCGTGCAGCAGGCTCTCCTGCAACGCGGAAAGATTCGCGAAACCCAGTTGCTCGCGCGCTTGTCGCAAGCGTCGCTTGATCGAGGCCAGCGCATAGCGGCGGAAGTCGTAATGGTATCTGAGATACAGCGCTTCGAGCAGCAGCCGGATTTCGATGTCTTCGACTTTCTCAGGCACGAATTCGATCACCGCGGCATCCAGACCCGCACGAGAGAGAGGAGCTTTTCGACGTCCAGCGGCTTCGCCATATAGTCGTTGGCGCCGGCGTCGATGCAGCGCTGCTGGTCGTCGGGCATCGCCTTTGCCGTCAACGTGATGATCGGCAGCTTGTTCCATACCGGGTTCCGACGAATCTCCCGCGTCGCCGTCAGTCCGTCCATGACCGGCATCATCACGTCCATCAGCACGAGATCGATCCCGGGCGTCGCCTGGCCCGTGGATTTCTCCAGGCGGTCGAGCGCCTCCCTGCCGTTGCGGGCGATCTCGACGATGGCGCCCCGCGGCTCGAGGATGTTGGTCAGCGCGTAGACGTTGCGCACGTCGTCCTCGACCACAAGGATGTGGCGGCCTTCGAGCAACGCGTCGCGGTTGCGCGCCCGGCGGATCATCTTCTGCTGTTCGTCCGGCAACTCGGCGACGACCTGGTGCAGGAACAGGGTCACCTCGTCCAGCAGCCGTTCCGGCGATTTCGCGCCCTTGATGATGATCGATTTCGAATAGCGGCGCAGCCGATGCTCGTCGTCGGTCGTGAGGTCCCGGCCTGTATAGACGATGACGGGCGGGAAGGAATAAGCGCTCTCCTGGCTCAGCGTTTCCAGCAGGGAATAGCCCGAGGCGTCCGGCAGAGACAGATCGAGCACCATGCAGTCGAAGGTCTCGTCCTTGAGGAGTTCCAGGCATTCCGCCGCCGTACCCGCCGTCACGGTCTCGACCTCGTGCGACGACAGCAGCTTGCCCATGGCCTCGCGCTGCACCTGATCGTCCTCGACGATAAGGACGCGATGCATGCGTTGCGAAAATTTATCCTCGAGCTTTCTGAGGACGCCGGCCAGTTGCTCGCGTTCGACCGGCTTCAGAATGTAGCCGACGGCCCCCAGCGAAAGCGCCGCCTGCGCCTGGTCGCTGGCCGACACGACATGGATCGGGATGTGGCGCGTCTGCACGTCACGCTTCAGGCGGTCGAGGACGACGAGGCCCGACTGGTCGGGCAGGCCGATGTCGAGGATGATGGCGCTGGGCATGAATTGCTTCGCCAGGATCAGCGCTTCTTCCGCGGTCCCGGCCACCAGCGAGCGGAAACCCATCTCGCGCGACAAGTCGCGCAGGATGGCGGCAAAGCTTTCGTCGTCCTCGATGATCAGAAGGACGCGTGTGGCGCCTGTCACGGAGTCGCGGTCATCGTCGACTTTCCGCTGCGGCGGTTGCGGTGCCGACGGCGTCGCGGGCGCCGGCGCGACGGCGACGCTGGCCCGGACCTCCCGGGGTGCCACTGCGGCCGGGTCATAGGCGACGGGAATGACGACCGTGAAGGTGCTGCCCTCGCCGGGGCGGCTGTTCAAATGGATCGATCCGCCCAGCAAGCGCACGAGTTCGCGCGAGATCGAAAGGCCAAGGCCGGTGCCGCCGTACTTGCGGCTGATCGTGCCGTCCGCCTGATGGAAGGCTTCGAACACGCGCTGTTGCTGCTCGTCGGAGATGCCGATGCCGGTATCCGTCACCGAGAGGGCGATCTGGCCGTCGCCGGTCCGCTTCATGGCGAAGTCGATCTTCCCGGCTTCGGTGAATTTGAACGCGTTGGACAGCAGATTCTTCAAGATCTGTTCGAGCCGTTGCAGATCGGTCGAAATCGCCTCCGGACATTCCGGTGCGATTTCGATCGAGAATCCCAGGCCCTTGTCTCGGGCGACCGGCTCGAAGAGCTGTCGCAAATTGCTGCCGAGGCTTGCGAGCGACACCGGTTCCGGCCGGATTTCGACATGGCCCGCCTCGATCTTCGAAAGATCGAGGATATCGTTGATGAGGTTCAACAGATCGTTGCCCGAGGATTGGATCGTCTGGGCGTACTTGACCTGCTCCGCGGTCAGGTTGTCTTCGGGATTGTCGGCCAGAAGCTTGGCCAGGATCAGCGACGAGTTGAGCGGCGTCCGCAGCTCGTGGGACATATTGGCGAGGAAGTCCGACTTGTACCGGCTCGCCTGCTCCAACTCGCGCGCCTTCAGCTGCACCGAGGCGGTGGTTCGCGCCAGGTCGTCGCGCTGGGTTTCCAGCTGCTGGGCCTGTTCTTCGAGCTGCGAGTTGGTCTGCTCCAGCTCGGCCTGCTGTTGTTCGAGCCGCGCCTGGGATTCCTTCAGCGCCCGGCTCTGTTCCTCGAGCTCCTCGTTGGAGACGCGCAGCTCCTCGCCCTGGACCTGCAGCTCCTCGGACTTTTGCTGGGTTTCGGCGAGCAATTGCTGAAGTTCGACCCGGTAATTGGCCGACCGCACGGCAATGGCGATCGCGGCCGACAATTGTTCGAGCAGCGTCAGCACGGGGGCATCGACCGGCCGAATGAAACCGAGTTCGATGACGGCATTGACGTTCCCGTCGACGCTGCCCGGCGAGATGACGAGATGTCTCGGCTTGTCCTTACCCAGTGCGGAGCCGAAGGCGAGATAGCCTTCGGGCACGTCGCCGATGACGAGCGGTTGCCCCTCCGCGGCGGCCTGGCCCAGCAGCCCTTCCTTGAGAGCGAACCGCTCCGGTACGTCCGAGCCTGCGGGCACCCCATAGGTCGATGCGCGCCGGTAGCCCTCGCTATCCCGCACGAACGCTGCGCCCGCGACGGCGCCGAGGTAGCGGGCCAGGAAACCGAGGATGCTGTCGCCCAGTTGTTCGATTTCCTGGTCGCCGCGCATCGCGGACGCGAGCCCCACCTGGCCGGATTGGAGCCATTCCTCGCGCTGCCGGGCGAGAGTGGCCCGTCGCATCAGAAATCCGATCAAGGTGGTCAAGCCGACCCCCACGAGGCCGGACAGGACGCCGCTGGTGAGCGCCGTCTGCGAGGCCTCGCCCATTTCGGCCATCCGCTTTTCGCGGAGATCGGCTTCCACCCGATCCATGGCCGCGAGCTGGGTGCGGATCGCGTCCATCTCCACTTTGCCCCGGTCGGTGTTGACCACGGCCAGCGCGGCGTCTGCCCCCTGGGCCCGACGCATCTCGATCGTTTCCCTGAGTTCCGCAAGCTTCGCCCCGACATGCTGCCTGAGCGGCGCGATCCGCGCCTGCTGGGCCGGGTTGTCGCTGGTGAGCTGGGCGATGCGGTCGATCTGCAAGGGCAGCGCCGAGACCGCGTTGTTGTAGGGCTCCAGATATTTCTCGTTGTCGGTCAATAGGAAGCCGCGCTGCCCCGTCTCCGCATCCTGGGCGCTGGACAGCAATTCATCCAACGTGGCGATGACCTCGTGAGAATGAACGATCCTCTGGTTGTCGTCGCTCAACGTCTGGAGATTCCGATAAGCGACCAACCCGCTGACGATGAAAAAAACAACGACGCCTACGAGACCAATAGCGACTGCGGGATCCAGACCGGATCTTTGTTTCGAGACGTTTGTCTGTGTCATGAATTCTCTCGTTGGCGTTTTTTGGAAGCTCTTGCCCGAAAATTTTGCCGAGGAACATGTGAATCCCGGTCCGCGGCGATGGTCAAATGGTCGCTTCAAGAACAAACGGCATTCGGCAGGGCATGATCCCATTGGGAATCATCGATTATCTGCCCAGGCGCCTGCCACGCGGTCCAGCCCGGATGACGAGAGCTCCCCGGTCCGATGATGTACGCTGCCTTGTCGATCCGCTGGCACCGTCGAGGGCGTCGACTCCCTCGGACCGCACCCGATGAGCACCCGAAACCTATGGCGCAACCGCCTCTTCTGATATATCAGATTTCAGATGATTTGCGGCGGTCGGGCGCTCGATAGGAAAACGGGGATCGCGGCCAACCAAAACCACGCGCATCTCGCCGATGGGCGCCAGGACTTCGGGAGTTTGACCATGGATATCGTAAGCTACAGACGGGCGCTCGCCGGCATCTCCGGTGTTCATGTCACCGCCTACGCCCAGGATGGCGGCATCAACGCCGATCTCACCTCCAGGATCGTGCGGCGCATCGCGCAGGCGGGGGTGCACAACATCGTCTCGGGCGGCAATACCGGCGAATTCTTCAGCATGACCTACGACGAGGTCCTGCAGCTCCAGGCCATCGCGATCGAGGCGGCCAGCGGCAAAAGCGTGGTCACGGCCGCCGCCGGCCGTTCGGTCAAGGAAGCGTCTGCGACGGCCATCGCTGCCAAGCGAGCCGGCGCCGATGGGGTCATGGTCCATCATCCGCTGGATCCGTTCGCCGCACCGGGCTCGCAGGCCGACTATTTCATCGCGATCGCCGAAGCGTCCGAACTGCCCCTCGTGGCCTATCTGCGGTCCGACGCCATTCCTGTGGCCGACCTGGTCCGGGTCGCGACCCATCCGAACGTCGCGGGTGTCAAGTTCGCCACGACGAACCTCATGCTATTCTCCGAATGCGTGCGCGCGACCCAGGGCACCGAGGCGGTCTGGATCTGCGGCCTGGCCGAAAGCTGGGCGGCGCCGTTCTATGCGCTGGGCGCCCGCGGCTTCACATCCGGCCTGGTCAACATCGATCCGCAACGGTCGCTCGCCGTGTGGCACGCGCTCGAGGCCGGCGACTATGCCCGGGCGCGCACCCTGGTCGCGAAGATCGCGGGCTTCGAACAGATGCGCACGAAATTCAACAATGGCGCCAACGTCACCGTCGTGAAGGAAGCACTGGCCTTGCGCGGCGACGCGGTCGGACCGGTGCGGCTGCCTGGCCTGCCGGCGCTGGACGCGGCCGACCGTTCGCGGCTGCAGGACATCTTGAACGGCTGGGAAGCGGACGCCGCTGCCGCGGCATAGGTCGGAAGTCGGGCGAAACCGACACGAAAATCTGCAACGAACATCGGGGAGGAAGAACATGGAAAAGTCAGTTTCGCGACGGGGTTTCCTGGGCGTCGCCGCAGGAACCGCGACGCTCATGACGCTGTCGTCGATCCGCGCGTTGGCCAAGGGCTTGCCGCTGCCGACGTCGCCGGTCGAGCTCAACATCGTCGATGCGGCCGGCAATCTGGCGCTGACGCAGCCCGCCTTCCGCAACTATGCGACGGCGAAGCCGCAGCTCGTGTCCCGCATGTCGTTCAACAAGGCGACGGCGCCGGAGCTGCCGGGCAAGATCAAGGCCCAGCAGGATGCCAACCATCTGGACATCGACCTGGTCATCATCGGTCCGGATGCGCTGTCCGCCGGTCTCGCCACCGACATGTGGATCGACCTGATCGGGATGCAGGACAATGGCTTGCCGGACCTGAAATCGATCTACCTGGATCCGGCTTGGCGCATGCAGCAGCTGACGAAGGGGCGGGGCGTGACCGTCACCTATTATCCGTCGGGCCCCCTGCTGGAATATGCGCCCGACAAGGTGGCGACGCCGCCCAAGAACGCGCAGGAACTGCTGGATTGGACGCGGCAGAATCCGAACAAGTTCATCTATGCGCAGCCTGCGAATTCAGGACCCGGCCGCACCTTCCTGATGGGCTTGCCCTACCTGCTGAAGGACAGCGATCCGAAGGATCCGGTCAAGGGTTGGGACAAGACCTGGGCCTATCTGAAAGAACTGCATAAGAATATCGAGTATTATCCCGGCGGTACGGGCGCCGTGATGAAGGAGTTGGGCGAGGGCACGCGCTGGATGACCGTGACGACGACCGGCTGGGACATCAATCCGCGCGCCCTCGGCATCGTGCCCAAGGCGATCAAAGTCGCCAAGCTCGATGGCTTCCATTGGGTATGCGACGGGCACTACCTCAGCATCCCCAGGGGCATTTCCCCGCAGAAGCTCGCCGTCGTGCTCGACCTCATCGCGTTCCTGCTGACGCCGGAGCAGCAGGCCTACACTTACGACCAGGGCTATTTCTATCCAGGTCCGGCGGTCAAGGACGTGACCCTCGCCATGGCGCCCCAGGCCAGCCAGCAGGCCATCGCGGAATTCGGCCGGCCGGAATATGCCGACTGGATCGCCAACAATCCGATCGAACTGCCGCTGGAGCCGGAGGCGATGGTGACGGCTTTCCATCGCTGGGATGCGGACGTCGCCGCGACAGCTAAATAGTTCCCGCCCGGAATTGGTGACGTCATGAAGATCACAGCGCTCGAGACGATCCAGCTGCCACATCTCAGCAATATCCTGTGGCTGCAGGTTCATACGGACGAAGGTATCGTCGGCCTCGGAGAGACTTTCCGGGGGGCCGACGCGGTCGCGACCTATCTGCATCGCGAAGTGGCGCCGATGCTGATCGGCCAGAATCCGCTCGAAATCGATCGGATTTCCAAGCTCCTGACCGAAACCTACGTCGGTTTCCGGTCCTCGGGCGTGGAAATCCGCGGCGCGTCCGCGGTCGATATCGCGCTGTGGGACATCTTCGGCAAGTCGGCGGACCTGCCGGTGCATCAGCTGCTGGGCGGGCTGTCGCGCCCGTCCATCCGCACCTACAACACCTGCGCCGGCTATTCCTACAACCGGCGCGGTGCCCGGCGGGCCATCGGCACGGCGGACCAGGCCGAGGGCCCCTACGACGACCAGATCGCCTTCAATACCGACGCCGGCGCGCTCGCCCAGAGCCTGCTGTCGGAGGGGATCACGGCCATGAAGATCTGGCCGTTCGACACGTTCGCGACCTCGAGCGGCGGCAATTTCATCCACAAGTCCGACCTGGACAAGGCGCTGCTGCCGTTCCGCCAGATCCGCGACGCGGTCGGCGACAAGATGGAGGTGATGGTCGAGCTGCACTCGATGTGGGACCTGCCATCGGCGCTCGCCATCGCACGGGGTCTGCGCGAATTCCGGCCGTTCTGGCTGGAGGATCCGATCAAGATGCAGGACACCGAGGCACTGGCGACCTTCGCCGAACGCTCGGGCCTTCCGGTCTGCGCCAGCGAAACGCTGGCGACCCGAGCACAGTTCGTCGAACTGCTGCGCAGACAAGCGGTCGACTACGTCATGCTCGATATCTCGTGGTGCGGCGGCATCAGCGAAGCCAAGAAGATCGCGACCATGGCCGAGGCGTTCCAACGGCCGGTCGCACCGCACGACTGCACCGGCCCGGTCGTGTTCGCCGCGTCGATCCATCTCTCGCTGAATGCGCCCAATGCGATCTTCCAGGAATCCGTGCGGGCCTATTATAGTTCCTGGTATCGCGACCTCGTCACGGTGATGCCTCGGATCGAGGGTGGGTTGATCTATCCCTTCGAAGGCCCCGGCCTGGGCCTGGAATTGGGTCCGGCCGTGTTCGCCGATCCGGACGTCGTGAGGCGAATGACCAAGGCCGGCGACTTCTGATGGAGGCCGGTTTCGGGGCCGGGCTCGCCGCGACCGAGGCTGTCGCCCTATGACCGGTGTCCGACCATGACGGCTGAATGCGATCGTCCCATCCTGTTGACCGGTGCGTCCGGCACGCTCGGGCGTTTGTTGGTGCCGCTGCTGGCGAGCCGATACGGATCGCTGCTGATGACGGACATCGTCGAGTTTCCAAACGCTCTGCCGCCCGGAGTGGAATTCGTACGCACGGACCTGTCCGATGGGCCGACCTTCTTGCGGCTGGCCCGTCGCGCCGGCACCATCGTGCATTTCGCCGGCATCGGGACCGAGCAGGCGTTCGAGGCCATTCTGGCGGCCAATATCGTGGGTGCGACCCATGTCTTCGAGGCGGCCCGCCAAACCGGGGCGCGCGTCGTCTTCGCCAGCACGAACCACACGATCGGCTTCTATCCGCGCGGCCAAGCCCTGACCATGGCCGACCCGGGGCGGCCCGACGGCTTCTACGGGCTGTCGAAGCTGTATGGCGAGATGCTGGGCCAGCTCTATTTCGACAAGCACGGGGTCGAGAGCGTCCATCTGCGCATCGGCTCGTGCCTGGCCCGGCCGACGGAGCCGCGTCACCTGTCGACCTGGCTGTCTTATGGCGATCTCGCGCGGCTGGTCCATGCCGGGGTCGATGCCGCGCACCCGGGCGTGGCCGCGGTCTGGGGCGTTTCCGCCAATACGCGATCTTGGTGGCACGGCGGCGATGCCGCGCGGATCGGCTATTTCCCCGCCGACAATGCCGAAGACTTCGCCGACAGCGTCAGGGCACCGGTGGAAGACCCCGTCGCGGCGCGCTACCAGGGCGCCAATTTCTGCGCGAAGGGCTATACCCGGCCGCTCGAAGATCTGCCCCGGGAGACCGGCCCGAGCGAATGACGCCGCCCGCGTACCGGCGCCTGATGAACCTGTGGGGAGTTCTTCGGGCCTTGATCCTTTCGGGTCACTCTAGTATCCAAGGATACAAGAAAGCGAATCCGAAAGGCGGTCGCCATGGTCTCGATCTCGGTTCAACAGCCGCACCATCTTCTGCTGCAGGAAGATCGCATATCCACGCCGGGGCCGGGCGAAGTCCTGGTCGAGGTCCACCGCGCCGGGATCTGCGGTTCGGACATGCATATCCTCCACGGCACGAACCCGTTCGCGCGCTATCCCCGCGTGCTCGGTCATGAGATGTCGGGCACCGTGGCGGCGGTCGGCCCGGACGTGACCGGTCTCGCCGATGGCGACCGGGTGGTGATCGATCCGGTGGTTGCCTGCGGTCAGTGCTATCCGTGCCGGGCGGGCCGGCCGAACGTGTGCGCCAAGCTCGAAGTGTTCGGCGTCCACCGCGACGGCGGTTTCCGAGATAGTCTCGTGGTGCCGGCCGCCAATGCCCTGAAGATCTCGCCGATGCTCGATTTCGGCTTGGCCGCCTTGGCCGAACCTCTGTCGGTCGCGGCCAACGTCCTGTCGCGCACCGGCTGTTCCGACCAGGATGTCGTGCTGATCTATGGCGCCGGGACGGTCGGCGTCACGGTGCTGCAGGTCGCGAAGCTGTTCGGCGCGCGTTGCATCGTCGCGGATCCCGATGCGGCGCGGCTACAGCGGGCGACGGCATTCGGCGCGGACCTGGTGCTGCAATCCGGCAGCGACGATATCCCTGAGGCGGTCTCGGGTGAGTTGGACGGCCTCGGTCCCTCGGTCGTCATCGACGGTGCCGGCGTGCCGGCACTGCTGGGTGAGGCGTGCCGCGTCGCGGCACCGGCAGGGCGCATCGGGCTGCTGGGTTTCTCGCCGCAGCCCACCCCCGTGGTCCAGCAGGAAATCGTCCGCAAGGAACTGAGCATCGTCGGATCGCGGCTCAACCGCCGCCTGCTGCCGCAGGTGATCGGCTGGCTCGAACAGGGCAAGCTGCAGCCGGCGGCCATGATCACCCAGACCTTCGCCGCGGCCGACGCCCGCGCGGCCTTCGATCTGGTCGAACAGCATCCGGAGCAGACCGTGAAGGTGCAACTGAGCTTCCGGCAATAATTCAAAACCAAGAACGACGAAGGGGAGAGACACCATGACGGCCCGCATCCATCCGATCATGCGCCTTGCCGCGGCGGCAACGGTGCTCGTGCTGACTGCCGGCAGCGCCGCCGCCGACGGTCCGACCAGCATCCTGCAGCAGATCCTGTCGCGCGGAACGATCCGCATCGCGGTACTGCCCAGCCTGCCGCCCTACAGCCGCGTGCTGCCGAGCGGGGAGCCCGAGGGATACGACATCGACATCGCCAAGCAATTGGCAGAGGCCCTGAAGGTCAAGCCGGAATTCGTCGTGACCGATATTCCCGGCCGCGTCACGTCGCTGCAGACCCATAAGGTCGACATCACCATCGCCGACTTCACCCGCAACGTGGAGCGGTCGACCACCATCGCCTTCACCGACCCCTATCTCGTCACCACCATGCGCATGCTGGTTCCCGACGGTGCCAAGGCGCACGCGATCACCGATCTGGGCGACGGGGCTGGCATCAAGGTCGCGATCTCCCGTGGCGGCACAGCGGAACGGGCGGTTCCCGCCGCCTTGCCCAAGGCCGAGATCACCCGCTTCAATACCCAGGCCGACGAGATGAGTGCCCTGTTGTCCGGACAGGTCGACGCGATGGCGGAGGATGATTTCTACAATACCCAGGCGATCAAGGATCGGCCCGGCAAGCTACGCCAACTCGACGGCAGCCTGGCTCGGGCGGAAATCGCGATCGGACTGCCGGCCGGCGATTTCGACCTCTACCGCGTGCTGAACCTGTATGTCGAACAGTTCAACGCGTCCGGCGACAACGCGAAGCTGTTCAAGAAATGGTTCGGGTTCGACCAGCCGGCGATCACCGCCCGCTTCTAGTCCAGGATTCTGCCCGGTATATGCGCCGGGCAGATCCCCATTCGGTCGGGATGCCGCAACCATGGGCTATACCTTCACGCTGCGCGCGATCTATCCCTACCTGGGAGAGCTGGCCCACGCCGCCTGGTTGACACTCGGCCTGTCCCTGCTCTCGATCGCGCTCAGCCTGGTCCTCGGCGCCGGCGTCGCGGTGCTGCGCCGCAGCGCGTCGCGACCGCTGCGCGTCGTGGGCACGGTCTATGTCGAGGTGATGCGCAACACGCCGCTGCTCGTCATCCTCTACATCATCTATTTCGCGTTGCCCGGCCTGGGGCTTCGCCTGTCGTCCTTCGCCGCCGCGGTGATCGGACTGTCCTTGAACAGTGCCGGCTACATGGCGGAAATCCTGCGGGCCGGCCTGATCGCCGTATCCGCAGGGCAGTTCGAGGCGGCGGAGGCCCAGGGGTTCGGTCGGTTCCAGACCTTCCGCTACATCATCTTCCCACAAGTGTTCCGGACCATCTACGCGCCGTTGGGCAACCAGATCATCGCGGTCATCCTGGCGTCGTCGCTCGCCTCGGCCGTAGCCGTGGACGAGGTGACGTCCTGGATGCAGACCACCGGTTCGACGTCCTTCCGCTTCTTCGAGACCTTCGTGGTGGCGGCGATCGTCTATCTCGTGCTCTGCCAGCTGGTGAACATCGGGCGGCTCGTGCTGGGTCGCATGCTGTTCCGGCAAGAGGAGGGTGTGCGATGAGCCCAGACTGGCTGTCCTATGGCCCGCTGATGCTGAAGGCCGCAGCACTGACCCTGTGGCTGAGCTGGCTTGCCATGCTGATCGGGGCGGTAGGTGGAACGGCTATCGCGCTGATGCGCACCTCGCGCTTCCGGATGCTCCGGCTGGCGGCGTTGCTTTATACCGAGTTCTTCCGCTCGGTGCCGATCCTGATCGTGATGTTCTTCTGCTATTTCGGCGTGCCGCTGGTGTTCGGCACGGACGTATCGAGCTTTGCCGCCGCCACCGTGGCGCTGGCGCTGCACGCCAGTTCGACCATGTCCGAAGTCGTGCGCGCCGGGATCCAGAGCGTCGGCCGCGGGCAGTGGGAGGCCGCCCAGGCCGCCGGCATGGATCGCGTCCAGGTCATGCGCTACATCGTCGGGCCGCAGGCGATCCGCGTCGTGCTGCCTCCCTCGGTCGGCGTCTTCATCACCACGCTCAAGGAATCCTCGCTCGCCTCCATCATCGGCTTCATCGAGCTGACCAAGACCGGGCTGCTGATCCGCGAGTCGACCGACGGCGGCATCGTTCCACTGCTGGCACTGGCCGTGCTGTATTTCCTCATCAACTATGCGATCTCCCTCGTCGGTGCCCGGCTCGAACGCCGGTTCCATATCGGGGCTCGATCGGATCTCGTCGGAGCCATGGGATGAGCCCTGTTCTAATCCTCGATGGCGTCGTCAAACGCTTCGGCACGCGCACCATTCTCGACGGCATCAGCATGACCGTGTCGCCGGGAGAGATCGTGTGCTTTGTCGGGCCGAGCGGCACCGGCAAGTCGACCCTGCTGCGCTGCGTCAACGGGCTGGAAGCGGTCCAAGGCGGCACGATCACGTTCGAAGGCCAGCGCGTCCACGCCAGCACACGCAGCGTCGCGGATGTCCGCAAGCGCGTCGGCATGATCTTCCAGCACTTCAATCTGTATCCACACCTGACCGCGCTGCAGAACGTCATGCTGGCGCCCGTCGTGGTCCATAAGGAAGCGAAGCCCCTGGTCGAGGAGCGGGCACGGGCGCTGTTCGAGAAGGTGCGCCTGTCGCACCGGATCAATGCCTATCCTGCCCAACTGTCGGGCGGCGAGCAGCAACGCGTGGCGATTGCCCGGGCGTTGGCGACGAACCCGCACCTGCTGATGTTCGACGAGCCGACCTCGGCGCTCGATCCGGAGACGGTCGGCGACGTCCTGGCGGTGATGCGCGACCTGGCCCAGGAAGGACGCACGATGCTGGTCGTGACCCACGAAATCCGCTTTGCCGTCGATGTCGGCACCCGGATGGTCTTCATGGACCAGGGCAAGATCGTCGAGGACAGCGATCCGCGGGAGATGCTGGCCAATGCGCGCACCGACCGGGCGCGGCAATTCCTCAGTTCGATCCGGGGCTGAGCCGATCGTGGCAAACCTCCGCAACCTGGCAAAGATGGGGCCGCGCGCGACCGGCCAGCAGCTCTACGAGGACCTGCACGGCAAGATCGTGCGCGGCGAATTGCGGCCGGGCGACGCGCTGTCCGAGACCAAGGTGGCCGAGAGCTACGGGCTCAGCCGGACGCCGGTGCGCGAAGTATTCTGGCGCCTGGGCGAGGATGGCTTCCTCAGGGTCGTGCCCCAGGTCGGCACCTTCGTGGCGCCGATCAACGTCGCCGCGGTCTATGACAGCCAGTTCATCCGCGAGGCGCTGGAATGCCGTGCCATCGCCGATGCCGCCCGGGCGCCGCAACTTCCCGACGTCTCCGAGCTGCGGGGCAATCTCGACCGGCAGCGCATCGCGGTCGCATCGGGGGATTTCGCGGCGTTCTTCGCGCTCGACGAGGCGATGCATCGTCGGCTGATGCATATGGCCGGCCGTCCCTTCGTCTGGCAGGTCATCGCCGGTGCCAAGGCGCAGCTGGACCGCGTGCGCTTCTTCTCGCTGGAGGATCGCGACTGGCTGGCCATGATCTTCGACCAGCATACGGCCATCGTGGATCGCGTCGCCGCGGCCGATCCCCCTGGGGCGGTCGCGATCATGACGACCCATCTGCGCACCGCCTTCGCGGCCATCGGGCGCATCGCCGCCGAGCACGCGGATTTTTTCGAAGGCGCAGAGCTCGCACAGGCCAGCGCCGGCGAGATGGCACCGGACCGCGATTAGGCTAGGCTGCGTGCTTATCCCTCGGCCTCGGGCACGAGCAGGGCGATCGGATAGCCGCCGCTGCGCTTGACCTGCTTGATCGTGACGAAGCTGAAGTATTTTTCGACGCCCAGGTCGCGATCGAGCAGGCTCTCGACGGCGTTCTGGTAGTCCAGAATGTCGCGGGCGATGAATTGCGCCAGATAGTCGTATCCGCCGGTCACCAGGAAGCAGTTCAGAATATGGGGCATGTCCTGGATGCCGCGTTCGAAGCGCAGGAAATCCTCGCGCCGATGGTTGCGGAGCGTGATCTCGGTAAAGACGAGGATGTTGCTGCACAGGCGATCGACATCGAGGGCGGCGCCGTAGCCGCGGATATAGCCAGTGGCCTCCATGCGTTTGACCCGGTGCAGGCACGGGGTCGGGGACAGGCCGACCGTCTCGGCCAGTTCGAGATTGGTCATCCGCCCTGCGGTCTGCAGGGTCGCCAGGATCTTCAAATCCAGGCGATCCAGCCGGATCGCGCCCCTATGGTCTCGCTTCATTCGGTCCGCCTTCCACGCCGGAAATGCCTTCAGATCGCCTCGCCGCGCAGGTGCGCCTGATGGAGGGCCACGAACTCGGCCATGCTGGCGACCCGGAAGTCGGGCTGGGCGGCAGCACCGCCGACCGCGGGAACGGGTGTGGCGCCCCACCCGCCGACTTCCTTACGCCGATTGATCCACAGGGTCGACAGACCGACCGATTTCGCCGGCACCACATCATGGAAAATGCTCTGAGCCGTATGCAGGATCTGGTGCTTGCCGATGCCCAGCGTCTTTTCGAGGTCGGCCAGCAGATGGCGGAAGTTCTGCGGGTTCGGCTTGTAGGAGCCGACGTCCTGCGCCGTGACGATCCGGTCGAACTCGACGCCGAGCTTCTGGTTGCTGAGCGCGAAGGACGCGCGATCGACGTTCGACAGGATGACCAGCTTGTAATAGCGCTTCAGGTACTGCAGCGCCGTGGCGCTATCGGCGAAGGCGGGCCAGCGGCCGACGGACCGCCCAAAGTCCGCCGCCTCGTCGGCGGTCGAGTGGATATCCCACGTCCGGGCCAAACGACGATGCGCTTCTTCCAGGATCTGCGGATAGAGCGTGCCCGGCGTCTCCGCCTCGCAATCCGCCTCGGTCGTACCGAAGGTCTGGAGCAGGCCGTCGTCGTCCAGATCTTTGCGGCCGTGGCGATCGACCCAGGGCCGAAGCTCGGCGAGGATGCCGCGTTCCCAGTCGATCAGCGTGCCGTAACAGTCGAAGGTGAGCGTGCTGAACTCGTTCACACCAGTCATGGGTCGTCTCCCGTCATGTCGTTGGAAGGCTAGCGCCGGACCGTCGAAATGAGCGACTGAAGATCGGGGTGAAAACAGCAAATCCGCGTAGAGATCGTTCGAAACTTGACGACTCTTGCCACCGGCGGCTCCTTAATATTCCCACTCGACACGCTCGTGGCATCCGCTCCGGGCGGCTGCCGAGGAAAAGCGGAGCGAGCCGGTGACCGAGCCCCAGACCACCCTTCTGTTGCAAAACGCCCATGTCCTCGACGTGGTCGCGGGCGAGATCCTCGGCGATCGTTCCGTGCTGATCCGGAACGGCCGGATCGCAGAAATCGACCATGCCCAGCGCGCAGCGCCGGCCGACGCCCGGGTGATCGACCTGAAGGGCCTGACCCTGATGCCGGGACTGAGCGACGCCCATGTCCACCTGACCGCCGCCACGCCGGATTTCGCGGCGTTGACGCGGTGGTCGCCCAGCTATGTCGCGGCCCGTGCCGGGGACATCCTGGAAGGCATGCTGATGCGCGGCTTCACGACGGTGCGCGATGCGGGCGGCGCCGATTTCGGTCTGGCCGACGCGGTGGAGGAGGGCTATCTGACCGGCCCGCGCATCCTGTTCTGCGGTCATGCCCTGTCGCAGACCGGCGGCCACGGCGACATGCGGGCGCGCGGCGAGAACAGCTTCGAAGGCTGCTTCTGCTGCGCCGGCCTGGGTGTGATCTGCGATGGGATCGCCGAAGTCCGTCGGGCCTGTCGCAACGAAATCCGCAAGGGCGCCCGCCAGATCAAGATCATGGCGTCGGGCGGCGTGTCGTCGCCGACCGATCGCATCACCAGCACGCAATTCTCGCTCGAAGAGATGAAGGCCGCGGTCGAGGAGGCCGAGGCCGCGACGATCTATGTCATGGCCCATGCCTATACCGCCCGCGCGATCAACCGGGCGCTCGATTGCGGCGTCCGCTCGATCGAGCATGGCAACCTGCTGGACGAGACCAGCGTGGAGCGCTTCCTGGAATACGGTGCGTTTCTGGTGCCGACGCTCGCGACCTATCACGCCCTGGCCGAAGAAGGGGTTGCCGTCGGTTTGCCTGCCGACATGCATGCCAAGATCTTCGACGTGCTCGACGCCGGCAGCCGTGCGCTCGAACTGGCCCACCGCAGCGGCGTCAAACTGGTCTATGGCAGCGACCTGCTGGGCGCCATGCACAAGCGCCAGCTGACCGAATTCGCGCTGCGCGGCGAGATCCAGCGGCCGATCGACGTCATCCGCGCCGCGACGACCAACGCCGCCGAGCTGTTCGGCATGGTGGGCGAGATCGGCGTGGTGGCGCCGGGCGCGCGGGCCGACCTGCTCGCCGTCGACGGCAATCCGCTCGACCACTTGTCGGTCCTGCAGGACCCGGAGCACCGCCTGAAGCTGATCCTGAAGGACGGCGTCGTTCACAAGTCTGCGCTCGACTGAGCCGGGCAGGCGACAGCGGTCGACCACGGCATCCTGCCGATCGCGGACGAGATCCTGACCGGCTTCGGCCGGCGGCTTGCCATTGTTCGACGGGGTGCGCCGGCTCCGGACCAGCTGAAGGCCGCTGGCAACTGCTAACGGCCGTTCGCAACCGCTAACGTTCGCTTCCCGGCGATCTCTGCTTATGTGGGGGTCGACCGAACTTCCCGTTCGGCCAATGATCGTTTCAAGCCGCCGTGGGAGATGGATGATGGAAAAATCGATAGTTGCCGGACCGGTCGACGGCTCCGAAGCGATCGATCTTCGTCGCCGCCGGTTTTTCGGCACGGCGGCCATGACTTTCGTTGCTGCCCAGATCGGGCTGATCGGCGCGGCAGCCGCTCAATCCGGTACGACGAAGCCCGCCAAATTGCCGGCGATCAAGCCGGGAACGAATACCTCGTTCGCCAGCCTGAAGCAGATCGACGCCGGCCTGCTGAACGTCGGTTATGCGGAGGCCGGCCCGGCCAGCGGCCCCGTCGTCCTGCTGCTGCACGGCTGGCCCTACGACATCCACAGCTATGCCGACGTCGCCCCGTTGCTGGCATCGCAGGGATATCGGGTGATCGTTCCGCATCTGCGCGGCTACGGCACGACGCGCTTCCTGTCGGGCGATACGATCCGCAACGGCCAGCAGTCGGCGCTCGCGGTCGATATCATTGCCTTGATGGACGCGCTCAAGATCGAGAAGGCGATCCTCGCCGGCTACGACTGGGGTGCCCGCACCGCCGACATCGTGGCGGCCCTGTGGCCCGAGCGCTGCAAGGCCCTCGTCTCGGTCAGCGGCTACCTGATCGGCAGTCCGGAAGCCAACAAGAAGCCGTTGCCGCCCAAGGCCGAGCTGGCATGGTGGTACCAGTTCTATTTCGCTACCGATCGCGGCCAGGTCGGCTACGACCAGAACCGGCATGATTTCGCCAAGCTGATCTGGCAGCTCGCCTCGCCGAAATGGCGTTTCGACGACGCCACGTTCGATCGCAGCGCCGCATCGTTCGACAATCCGGACCATGTCGCCATCGTCATCCATAACTATCGCTGGCGCCTGGGCCTGGCTGCGGGCGAGTCGAAATACGACGACCTTGAAAAGCGGCTTGCCGCGGGTCCGGCGATCACGGTGCCGACGATCACGCTCGAAGGCGACGCCAACGGGGCGCCGCATCCGGAGCCGGCGGCCTATCGCGGCAAATTCACCGGCAAATACACTCATCGCACGCTGACGGGCGGCATCGGCCACAATCTGCCCCAGGAAGCCCCGCGGGCCTTCGCCGAAGCCGTCATCGAGGTCGGCGGCTATTGATCGCCGCCCGTGGTTCCTCGTCGAAGGATCGAGCCATGAAACGATTTCCCGCCCTGGCGCTCGCGGCGATGACCGCCGTCGGCGTCATCGGTTCGCTGCCGGTCGCGTCCGGTCACGCCGAGAGCGAGGCCTCTCCGATCTATGGCGTCACCATCCCTCCGGGATATCGGCAATGGGAACTGGTCGGCGTGGCGCACGAAGCCGGATTGGGCGAACTGCGGGGCGTGCTCGGCAATGCCGCCGCGATGACGGCTTATCGGGCGGGAACGCTGCCTTTCCCGGACGGGACGATCCTGGCCAAGCTGGCGTGGAAGCACGTGCCGTCGTCCGAGATCGACGGCGCCTTCGTCCCCGGTGCAGCGACGACGGTCCAGATCATGGTCAAGGATTCGAAGAAATACCCGGCGACCGGTGGCTGGGGCTTCGGCCGCTTCATCGACGGCAAGCCGGTCGACGAGGCGCAGCACCAGACCTGTTTCGCCTGTCATCAAGCCAACGTGAAGGGCCACGACTTCGTCTTCACACGATATGCGCGATGACGATCTAGCCCAAATTGGCCAATAGCCGTTCAGCAGCCCGCAGGTCTGCCGTATCCCGGCCCTCCGTGAACCGTCCGACCACCGGCTGCAACAGCTTCCGCGCCTCGTCGGGCCGTCCCCGGGCAGTCCATAGCGCCGCCAGATCGACGGCGGTCCGCAGTTCCCAGGCGAGGGCGGCCTGTCGACGGCTGAGATCGAGCGACTGCAGGAAGCACGCTTCCGCGCCTTCGCCGTTCGGCTGCGGCATCGACAGAAGCAGGCCGCCGTTCACACGCAGCAGCTCCGGCAGGTAGGACAGGTCGCCGTTGGCTTCGACCAGCCCGATCGTTTGGTCGACGAGCGCCATGGCATCGGCCCACCGGCCGAGCGCTGCCAACCCCTGAACCAGGGAGGTATTGAACGGCGGCGTCAGCAATTCGTACCGGGAGTCATGGAGCTGCCGCAGGCAGTCCTGCAGATCTTCGACCCCGCTTTCGGCGTCGCCCCGGCGGATGGCCAATTGCCCTTTGAAGCCCCGTCCGACCGCGAGATAGGGGCCCAGGGAATGGGATTCCGCGCGGGAGACGAACCAGTCGATATGCTGTTCGGCGCTCTCGAGATCGCCGATCCACAGGAACACGGAAACGGCCCAGAGTAGAGCGATCGAGATCGTCACCGGATGATCCGTCGCGGCGGCATCCGCGACGGTCTGGCGCGCGCGATCGATGGCTTGGGCCGGGTGGCCTTGCAGCCACAGCGTCCGGGCAAGGCCGCTGCCGGCCAGGCTCCGATGCTCGAAACCCAGATAGATCCTGCCGGTCCGCTGAGAATTCCCGCGCTGCTGCAGCGCCGCCTCGAGCGCTGCGCGGGCGCCGGCGAGATCGCCGGTGAAATGCAGGGAAATCCCCACCAGAGATTGGGCCAGGGCCATCGCGGCCGGATCCGCGATGGTCCCGGCCACCGTGGCGCTACGCCGGGCGTAAGCCAAGGCGACCCTGGGGTCGCCCACGCGCCCGTGGAACATGTTCAGGATGCTGAGCAACTGCAGCTGGGTGAGGGCATCGTTCCGGTCCTCGGCGATCGCGAGGCTGCGGTTCAAGGCGGCACACGCCGCTTCGCTGCTGCCGCGTGTGAACATCGACGATAGTCCCAGCCCTGCCTGGAGCTGCATCTCCTCCGCCCCGCCGCACGCGGCATCGTCGAGCGCGCCGATGGCCCGTTCCGACCACCGATGACATTCCGTCAGCAGGGACATCGCCAGGAAAACCGGTGCCGCGGCCGCGGCCAGCCCGATGCCGAGTTCGATATTGCCACCGATGCCGAAGCACCATTCCAGGGCGGCGCGCACATTGCCGAGACCTGCGAGATGCGGCGCGCGTTCCAGAGAGGTCGACAAAGTCGGCCATTCGGCCCCGGCCTGCTCGAGCCATCGTCGGCAATAGGTCGCGTGGCGCGTCGCCAGGTCGATGCGCTCCGCATCGTCGATGCCGATGTCGAGGGCATAGGCGCGCGTGGTCGCCAGCAGCCGGTAGCGCATCATCGCGCCGACCGCCCGGGTCGCGACCATGGACTTGGCGACGAGGCTGTCGATGGCGTCGAACACGAGACTATGGTCGACCGTCGGGCTCGTCGCGACGGCCAGGGCCGCTTCGATCGTGAAGGTTCCGACAAAGACGGCGAGCCGTCGAAACACCATCCGCTCCAGCGCCGACAGCAGCCCGTAGCTCCAGTCGAGCGTGGCCTGCAGAGTCTTTTGGCGAGGTGGCGCCGTCCGTTGCCCCGACCATAGCAGGCTCAGGCGCTCGTCGAGCAGGGCGGCAGTCTGCTGCAGGCCATAGGCGGGCACCCGGCCGGCGGCCAGTTCGATCGCCAGGGCGACGCCGTCGAGCTTGCGGCAGATGCTCGCCACGATCGCGGCGTCCGCATCGGTCAATGCCAGGGGAGCACCGCTCGCCGCCGCGCGCTCGATGAACAGCTGGGTCGCCGGGAACGTCAGGGCGGTCGCGGCTGTCAGTCCGGGATCCTCCGGCGGAAAGGCGAGAGGGGTCAGCCGATGGACCTGTTCGCCTTCGACCCTGAGCGCTTCGCGGCTGGTGGCCAGGATATGGACTTGCGATGCGTTGATGAAGATGTCCGACGCCAGCGCCGCGGCCGCCTCGACCAGATGTTCGCAATTGTCGATGATCAGCAGCAGCCGCTTGTCACGCAGATAGGCCATCAGGCTGGGCATGGCATCGTCGGACCGGATGGCCAGCCCCAGCATGGACGCGAGCGAGCCGGCCACCATCGCCGGATCGCTCAGCATGCCCAGATCGAAAAACAGGACGGCGCCCTCGAACGACTCCAGCAGGTCGTGAGCGATGGCGACCGCGACCGTGGTCTTGCCGACCCCACCGGAGCCGACGATCGTGACGAAACGCGAGGCGACCAGCTGGGTCGACAACATGAGCACGCCGTCGGCACGCCCGACCATACGCATCAGCCGGGCCGGCAGGAAGTTGGCGCCCGGAACGGGGACCATGGCCTTCGCGAGCTCGATGGCCCGGTCGATCGACCGCGAGACCGGCGCCACGAAACAATAGCCCCGCCCCGCCAAGGTGGTGATGTATCGCGCGCCGTCTTTCCCGTCGCCCAGTGCCTGGCGCAGGCTGGCGATATGAAACCGCAGGCTGCCTTCTTCTACGGTGACATCAGGCCAGACCTCGGCCATCAGCTCCCGTTTGCCGACGACCTCGTTGGGTCGAGACACCAGCGCGATCAAGGTATCGAGGGTGCGCGCGCCCAATTCCAGAGGAGCGCCGTCCTTGGTGAGGAGCCGCTCGCTCGCCACCAGGCTGAAGGGACCGAACGATACGACGTCCCTCGTCCGAGCCGCGGGCCCCTCCATTCGTCATCTTTCGCAGCCGCGTGATCAGGGCCGCATCCTAGGGCAACGGTCGGCGCCGCACCATAGGGATCGAAGCCGCTGCGACCTCGCGATCGGAGCGCCGCTGGCAAACGCTAACAGGCATTCGCAACCGCTAACGGGTCTTCCTTGCGGCCTCCGCTTAAGTGAGTGCGGTCAAAGGGGAATGATCGTGCCCTCAACATCCGTACCACTCGACCGGCGCAGCTTTCTCGGGAGCGCCGAACTCCGCGTAGCCTTCAGGTCGCTGCGCTGACAGCTGCGCCGAAAACTCCGAAACCCTGAAAGGAACGCATCATGACCGAACTCGCGAAAGTCCTCTACACAGGCAAGACCCATACGACGGGCGGCAGGGATGGCGCGTCGCGCAGTTCCGACGGCCGGCTGGACATCAAGCTTTCCACGCCCGGCAGCGCGGGCGCCGGCACCAATCCGGAGCAGCTGTTCGCGGCCGGCTGGTCGGCCTGCTTCGAAGGGGCGATGAAGAAGGCGGCCGCCAAGATGAAGATCGCGCTGCCGGCCGGGCTGGCGATCGATGCCGAGGTCGACCTCTGCCTGGCCGATGATGCGTATTTCCTGCAGGCCCGCCTCAATATCAGCCTGCCCGGCCTGGAGCGCGACGTCGCGCAGGCGCTGGCCGATGCCGCCCACCAGACTTGTCCCTATTCCAAACTGACACGCGGAAACATCGACGTCGCGATCAACCTGGTCTGAGCGCGACCCGTCGCCGACCGACCTGGCCCAAGCACCGGGCCGGCCGGGCGGGCGGCTCCTTCATCCAACTTCGGGCGGCGCAACCGATGGTACTCCTCATCCTCCAGTCCCTCGCGGGCCTGTTCGCGATCGCACGACACCTCAGGGTCCCGATCCTGTCGTGTGTCCTCGCAGCCGGGCTGATCGTATCCCCTGCATCCGCGGCCCCGGCGCCCTCAGGTCCGGTCGGTGCCCTGTTCGGCGCGCGGCAGTGGCTGAATACGCCGCCGCTTCATCCCGAAGACCTGCGAGGCAAAGTCGTTCTGGTGAATTTCTGGACCTACTCCTGCATCAACTGCCTGAGGGTGCTGCCGCATGTCCGGGCCTGGGCCGAGGCATACAAGGACCGCGGGCTGGTAGTCATCGGCGTGCACACGCCGGAGTTCGCGTTCGAGAAGGATGTCGCCAACGTCCGTCGCGCGTCGATCGCGCTCGGCGTCGGCTATCCCGTCGCCATCGACAGCGATTTCGCGATCTGGCGGGCGTTCGGCAACCAGGCTTGGCCGGCGCTCTATTTCATCGGCGCCGACGGCCGGATCCGCCAGCAGGTGCTGGGCGAGGGCAGCTACGCCGAGTCGGAGCGCCTGATCCAGAAACTGCTGTCGGAAGCGGGCGCACCGATGGGTTTGGATCTGGCCGCCGTCAGCGCCAGCGGCGCGCAGGCCGCGGCGGACGAACGAGATCTCCGGTCGGACGAGACCTACATCGGCTATGGGGAGGCCAGGAATTTCGCGTCGCCCGGTGGCGCCAAACCGGATGCCTCGAGCCTCTATCATGCCGCCCCGGCGCTGCCGCTCAACCGGTGGAGCCTGGACGGCGCCTGGACGGTCGGGCGCGAGTTCGCCACGCTGGACGAGGCGGCGGGCAGCATCACCTATCGGTTTCACGCCCGCGATCTTCACCTGGTGCTGGCCCCTCCGGCGCAGGGGCGTCCCGTTCGGTTTCGCGTCACGATCGACGGCGCGCCGCCCGGAGCCGACCATGGTGCCGACGTGGACACCGAAGGGTGGGGGCTGCTGCAGGACGACCGCCTGTACCAACTCGTTCGGCAGGAGGGCGCGATCACCGACCGGACCTTCAGGATCGAATTCTCCGAGCCGGGTGTCCGCGCCTACGCCTTCACGTTCGGATAGCACGATATCGATCGACCAAACTTCCACACATCCCTCATTCGGCCGGATCGCGTACCAACGCATGGCTTCGTTTCCGCTTTCGTCAGGATGCTTGAAAGATGTCGATCGAACTGCCCCGTCGCCCCGCAACGCCGTTTTCGGCGGTGCCCAGTGCCCTCACGCCGGTTGAGGTCGAGACGAAGACGCCACCCGACGCGCCGAAAACCGAGACCAAGGCGCGTCAGATGCGGGTCGGTCGCGGGATTACGCTGTCCGGCGAGATCAAAGGATGTGACTGGCTGCTGGTCGAAGGCAGCGTCGAGGCCACCTTGCTCGAATGCAGTGCCATCGAGATCGCTGGGTCGGGCGTGTTCAAGGGAACGGCGACCGTCGACAATGCCGAAATTTCCGGCCGGTTCGAAGGATCCCTGACGTTGCGAAAGCGCCTGTTCATCCGGCAGAGCGGGCGGGTTTCGGGTGAAATCCGCTATGGTCAGCTCGAGGTCGAATGCGGCGGCCGGCTCTCGGGCGATATCGGGTCGGAAGAGGTCACGCCCCGACGGGACTAGCGGCCGGGAAGGTCTCCTTTCGAGGCGGGTAGCTTTCCCCGTGCACTCTTTCGTTCCGCCGGGCGTTGGTCTCGTGGGACGGCTCGAACTTCGGGCCGTTCCATGCCGCGATGGCCGGGGAACTTTGAATGATGGCGACGATCGCTGCCGTTTCGGCCGGCCTCGTTCTGATCGTGCTCGTCATGCAGGACGTGTTCGAGGTCCTGCTGCTGCCGAGGCGTGTCCGGCGCCGGTGGCGTCTCGCCGGCATCCTGTTCAAGACGACCTGGAGCGGCTGGAGCTGTGTTGCCCGGCTGCTGCCGGAGGGGCACGGGCGAGCGGCCTTCCTCTCGATCTACGGGCCCCTGTCGGTCGTCGTGCTCTATCTCGCCTGGGCCTCGACGCTGATTTTCGGCTACGGCCTCTGCCAATGGGGCTTCAACGCCGACGGCCCCGCGGCTCCGTCCCTGCTGTCCGACCTGTATTTCAGCGGGTCGACCTTCTTCACCTTGGGCTTCGGCGACGTCGTGCCTCATACCCGAACGGGCAAGGTGTTCGCGGTGATGGAGGCGGGCAGCGGTTTCGGGCTGATCGCCGCCGTGATCGGCTATTTGCCCGTCCTCTACCAGCTGTTTTCGCGGCGCGAGGCCCATATAATCCAGTTGGATGCGCGGGCCGGTTCGCCGCCTTCGGCGCTGTCGCTGCTGGCCGGGCATGCCGACGGCGATGCTATGGGAGAGCTCGACATGTTCCTGCGCGCCTGGGAAGTCTGGGGCGCCGAACTTCTCGAAAGCCATCTGTCCTATCCCATGCTCGTGGCATATCGGTCCCAGCATGACAACCAGTCGTGGCTGGCTGCGCTGACGACGATCATGGACACGTCTGCCGTCGTTCTATGCGGCCTGAAAGGCACCAAGACCTTTCAGGCCCGGATGACCTTCGCCATGGGGCGCATGGTCATCATCGAGATGACCAAGGTGCTGGGGCTTTCGCCGGCAACCCCGGCGACCGGACGTCTGACGACCGAGCGTTATGAAGTTTTCATGGGGCGCCTGTCGCAGATCGGTCTGCAGCCAGCGGAAACGGGCGCGGAGGAGCGGCTCGCCGCCTTCCGCACGACCTATGAACCGTTCCTGCTCGCCCTGTCGCAATTCCTGATGCTCCGGCTGCCGGACTGGATGCCGACGAGCACGCCGGACAATTGGCAGACCAGCATTCACGGCGACCTGGCAAAACGCCTCGTCGACGATGCGCCGTCCCGCCCGTCGTAGTCCGGTGCGCGGCTCAATCGCGTCCCATCAAGCCCGCGGCCCGCAACGCCTTCTCGATGACGCCGCCGACGTCGAAGCGTTTCAGTGCAGGGTGCGTCTTCGACCTTGATGCCGCGGGCTGCTCGGATGGCGCTTCGGCGATGCGATGCTCCAGCAGCCCCCACGAACGGGCGATGACCGCTGTCGAGGAAATTCCCGCATCGAGGATATGAGGGCCGGGAACACCGCATCGATCGTCGGGATCGGCGGCCGCGGGATCGATCGGGGTGCCATGGCCCATGCCTGCGATCGAATAGGCCTCGACGACCGGCTCGCCGTCGCGCAGCCAGGCCCGATGCGGAACGCCCGACACCGTGTTCTTGCTCGACGGCTCAGCGGGGCATCCGTGCAGGTCGAGCCACTGCTTGACGATCTCGGCTGCATTGCTGGGTTTCACCGTCGTGTCGGCGCTGCCTTGCCAAACCGAGACGCGCGGCCAGGGACCGGCGTGCGGAGACGCCTCGCGCACCATGTCGCCCCAGATGTGCCGGGTCCGGCTGCCGCCCTGAAACATGCAGGCGAGCGCTTCCTGGGTGTTGGTGGCGCAGCCGTAGGGCAATCCGGCGATGATCGCGCCTGCGGCGAAAATTTCCGGATAGCACGCGAGCAGGCTTGAGGTCATGGCGCCGCCGGCCGACAGGCCCGTGACGAACACCCGAGCCGGGTCGAGGCCGTGGTCGAGGATCATCCGGTCGATCATCTGCCGGATCGACAGCATCTCGCCCTGGTCGCGCCGCGTATCCTCCGGCAGGAACCAGTTGAAACAGAGGTTGGGATTGTTGGCCCGTTGCTGTTCCGGCAGAAGCACGGCAAAGCCGAACTTCGCGGCGAGGGTGGTCCAGCCGGTGCCGTGATCGTAGCTGGCCGCCGTCTGGGTGCAACCATGCAGCACGACGACGAGCGGCGCCGACGGCGGCAGGAAGTCGGGCACGAAGCTGCGCATCAGCAGATTGCCGGGATTGGTGCCGAACTCTACCGTATCGACGAGGTTTTCGGACCCGCCTGCCGATCCGGCGGCGGACGCGCCCATCGCTTCAAATTGCTTACGGTAGCGCGAGAAATTCGTCAGCGTGTCGCCGAGGCCGGGCATGAACTTGATCTCCAGATAGGCGGTCGGGCGAATATCGCCAGAAATCGACCGCTCATCACAAACATCTGCTGGCTCATTCGGTTGCAGTGCAGCATAGTGAGGGCATCGCAGTCACCGATCCGTTGCCCGCTCGCACCTTGTCTTCCGTCGGCGTTCCGGTCCAACGCCTGTCGCCAGTCAAAGATGGAGCCTTCCATGACGCCAGGGCTTACCAAGGTCGACCTCGCGCTGGTCTCGCTGGAGGGCGGGCGGCTCGTGGGTGCTCCCAGACAGGTCGCGACCCTGCGGCGCGCTGCCTGGCGTCTGCAGGACAGGCATCCTGCGGTCGCGACGATCGGCGGGGTTCGGGTCGAGATGACGCTCGGCGCCTCGCTCCGTTCGCTTTTCTCGCTGTTCGACGGACCGTCGCAGGCCAAGCCGACGCCTTGATCGCGTAAAATCCGCACGGCCGGGCACTCGATGTTCGGTCGTGCCGGAACCTCCTCACCGCTGGCGGTTTCCTATGGGTGCGGTTTCCTATGGGTAACGTCATCGGGGGAGTGAGCGACATGGACGAAAATACCATCATCGGCGCCGCGAAGGAGGCGACCGGGCGCGTCGAACGATCAGTCGGTGCCATCGTCGGCGATCCGAAGACCGAGATCCGCGGCGCCGCCCGCGAACTGGGCGGTGCGACGCAACGGGCGTTCGGCGATGCCAGGGACGACGTGCGCGGGGCCGTCAACGGCTCGACCGCGCCGTTTCTGGCCGGGGTCAGCATCGGCCTGGTCGTCGGCCTGTTTCTTTCGCGTAGATAGACTGCGTCACCGTCCGCTCCCGCCAGGGGGCGGACGTTTTACGCCGATCGCGCCTATCCGGCCGCCGTCCGCACAATTTCGGCCGCCTCGCCGCAATGATCCTGCAACTCGGCCTTGACGATGGCGATCTGCTCTTCCGTCGCGTCTTCCAAGGTCATCATCGAGTTGCGGGCGTCGACGCTGACCCGGATCAGTTCGTCGATCTTCAGGTGGAGCGCCTGGGTATCGCGGTTCTGGGTGTTCTGGATCAGGAACACCATCAGGAATGTGATGATCGTGGTGCCGGTATTGATGACCAGCTGCCAGGTATCGGACCAATGAAAGAAGGGTCCCGACACTGCCCAGACCACGACGATTAGGATCGACACCACGAAGGTGGACGCGCGGCCCGCCTGCCGTGCCGTCAGGTTGGCGAGGCGCGAGAACAGGTCGTTCATGTCGGCTGCCCGGCTGGCAGCGCGCGTCCGCGGACCTCGCTCATTTCCCGACCGCCTTGTCGATTTTCTCGCCCGCTTTCTGAGCGGGTCCCTTGTCGTCGCAACTGGTGACGACGAGCGCCAGAGGAAGCAGCAGGATCAGCAAGCGCGTGAGCTTGAGCATGAAGGGTCCTTTCGTAGGAAACAGGCCGCTCGCCGAGGGCCGACGGTGGGCAGGAAGCATCTTTCGTCAGGGCTAACACTCCAATCCGCAGATCGGCTCATCGGCGTCGTGCGTTTTACGGCGGAACGAGGTCGCGGCAAGCAACGCGTTGCCCGGCACGGACCTGCTCTCCTCGTTCGGGTCGAACGTGCGATGCTCGGGTGGATCCGACTATTCCGTTGCCCAGGCCTCGCGTGTGCTCCGGGCGAGCGTGGCCAAACTTCCAAGCGCGCTCGTCAGGACGTCGACGGGCGGCGACGCGAGCGCCAGGCGTACGGCGTTGGGGGCATGGCCGGGCGCTGTCGCGAAGGCCGCGGCAGGCGTGATCGCGATACCGCGGCGGCCGGCGGCGGCGGTAAATTCCTCCGCGCGCCACGCCTCCGGCAAGGTCAGCCAGCAGTGGTAGGCGCGCGGATCGCCGCGGACATCCAGGCCGGCGAGCCGGTCCTGGGCAACGCGCTGACGCAGGGCCGCATCTTTTCGCTTGGCATCGACGATGGCGGCAACCGTGCCGTCGGCGATCCAGCGCGAACCCGCGGCGAGCGCGAAACCCGACGCGGCCCAGGCGCCGGAGCGTAGCGCGGCCGCTACCCGGTCTCCCATCCCTGTGGGTGCGACGATGAACCCGAGCGTCAGCCCGGGCGACAAGCGCTTGGACAGGCTGTCGATCACGATCGTCCGGTCCGGCGCATGGCCTGCCAAAGGCGTCACCCCGTCCGCCAGAAAGGCGTAGACCCGGTCCTCGATGGCGAACAGATCCAGGCGGCGCAGCAGGGCAGCGATCTCGGCGCGGCGTCGATCGGTCATCGACACGCCGATCGGGTTGTGCAGGGTCGGCTGCAGGTAGACGGCGCGGAGCGGCGAGGCGCGATGCGCCGCCTCTACCGCGTCCGGCCTCACGCCGACCTCGTCCATGGCCAGTGGAACCAGGACGATGCCGAGACGCGCCGCCAATCCTTTCACGACCGGGTAGGTGAGGGGTTCGACGCCGAGCCGTTCGCCCGGCGGCACCAGCGCCGCGAAGGCCGCCGCGAGAGCCTGCCGGCCATTTCCGGCGAACAGGATATCCGACGCTGAGGGATGCCAACCGTCCTGCGCCAGGAAGCCCGATGCGATCTGGCGTGCCGCCGGTGATCCATGCGCACCGATCGCCGCGAAACTTGCACCGAGTTCCGGCGAACGGCGCAACAGGCCGCTCAGGCTGCGCGCCAGCAAGGCCGGCTGCTCCGGCACGGTCGGGAAATTGAGCTCCATGTCGATCGGGGCGCGGGCCGGCTCGGCAAGGGCCGGGAACAAGGGCGCCGGACCGACGCGGACGAAAGTGCCGCGCCCGACCTCGCCCGAGACCAGCCCACGCCTCACCAGCTCGCGATAGACCCGGCTCGCCGTCGAATTCGCGATCCCATGACGATAGGCGAATTCCCGGTGCGGCGGCAGGCGCTCCCCGGGCGACAAGCGCCCGCTGGCGATGTCGGTTGCCATGGTGTCCGCAATCGCGCGATAGCTCTTCATCGATATTGCTCCGAGTGCAATGTTTCGATTGCACTCGAATTATGCCAGAGAGATGGTCGGTGCATCAACCCTCCAAACGCATCGGTGGACCATGGCGACAGTCTCCTTGAACGACATCCACATCGGCTATGACGATGCCGGCAGCGGCGAAAACGCGTTGCTGCTGATCCATGGCCACCCGTTCAACCGTTCCATGTGGCATCCGCAGATCGCTGCGGTGGTCGATGCGGGCTGGCGCGTCGTCGTGCCGGATCTGCGGGGCTATGGCGAGACGACGGTGGTGCCGGGCAAGACCACGCTCGACCGGTTCGTGGCCGATCTCGTGGCGGTGCTCGATCATCTCTGCGTCGGCCGGGTCGTCGTCGGCGGGCTGTCCATGGGCGGGCAGATCGCCATGGAATTCTGCCGCCTCCATGCGGAGCGGGTGAGGGGGCTGATGTTGGCCGCAACTTTCCCCCAGGCGGAAACGGACGAAGGGAAACGCGGCCGGAACGCGATAGCGGACCGCCTGTTGCGCGAGGGGATGGGGGCCTACGCCGAAGAGGTGCTGGGCAAGATGGTCGCGCCGGGCAGCATCGCCGCCCTGCCCGACGTGGCGCAGCACGTACTGGGCGTGATGCGCGCTTCCGATCCGGTCGGTGCCGCGGCGGCGTTGCGCGGCCGGGCCGAGCGACCGCCCTACATCAATACGCTCGCCGCCCTCGATGTGCCGGCGCTCGTCGTCGTCGGGGACCAGGATGCCTATACCAGCCGGGCCGATGCCGACCGGATGAGAGACCTGCTGAAGCGAGCGGAGCTTCTGTGGCTGGAGGGCGTCGGCCATATGCCCAACCTGGAAAGCACGGCGGCGTTCAATGCCGCACTCGTCCGCCTGCTCCATGACGTCGCCCCGGCGACCTGACGATCTGAGGACCGGAGAATTCCATGACCGAGACGACACAGAAAACCATTCTCATCACCGGCGCCAGCGGCGGCTTCGGGCTCGCCACCGCCCGTCGCTTCGCGGCGGCCGGCCACCGGGTCGTCGCGATGGCCCGGCGCGCCGACAAGCTCCAGGCTTTGGCGGACGAACTGGGAACCGACCGGTTGCTGCCGCTCGCAGCCGACGTCCAGGATCGGGCGGCGGTCGAGCAGGCGATCGCGAGCCTGCCTGTCGCTTTCGCCGAGATCGACTGCCTGGTGAACAATGCCGGGCTGGCGCTCGGGCTGGAAACGGCGCCGAACGCCGATCTGGCCGACTGGGACCGGATGATCGACACCAATTGCAAGGGCCTGGTCTATGTCACGCGCGCCGTGCTGCCGGGCATGGTCGCGCGCGGCCGCGGGCATGTGGTCAATCTGGGCTCGGTCGCCGGCAGCTACCCCTATCCGGGCGGCAACGTCTATGGGGCGACCAAGGCCTTCGTGCACCAGTTCACGCTCAACCTGCGCAGCGACCTGCACGGCACCGGCGTCAGGGTTTCCGCGATCGAGCCGGGCATGTGCGGCGGCACGGAATTCTCGGAAGTGCGCTTCAAGGGCGACAAGGCGAAAGCCGCCGGCGTCTATGCCGGCATGCAGCCACTGACGGCCGAGGACATCGCGGAGGCGATCTGGTGGGCCACGGCGCTACCGGCCCACGTCAATATCAACACGATCGAACTGATGCCGGTGGCGCAGAGCTTCGCACCCTTCCAGGTGCACCGGAAGCCGGCCTGATCTACCGGCCGGCCGGTTCGACCGCCAGGGTCAACTCGCCCGCGATCGGTGCGTCGCGGGCGAGTTCGTGCTGATAGAGCGCCGAGCGGGCATGCCGGCCGAGTTCCGGCCCAAACACCTCGATCAGCAGGTCGGACGCGCCATTCAGCACCTTGGGGGCGTCACGGAACCCGGCCGCCCCGTTCACGAAGCCCAGCAACCGGATGACGCGCACGACGCGGTCGAGATCGCCCAGCAGCGCCTTGGCCATGGCGAGATGGTTGATCGCCATCAGGCGCGCCGATCGATAGCCGTCTTCGATCGAAAGCTGCGCGCCCAGCTTGCCGCTGATCGGCAGATAGTCTTCGTCCCGGTCGTTGACGGCCGTGCCGTAGGTTCCGGAAAGATACAGAATGCCGGCATGTTCGACGCCATAGGCAAAGCTGCCGATCGGGCGCGGCGGCCGCGGCAGGACGATGCCCAATTCGGCAAGACGATGTTCGACGCGACCGACCATGAACATGGCACTCCCCAGGAAAGATCAGGGAAAATACACGTCGCGCGTGTCGGATCAAAGGTCTTGGTGCAGGCGCCTCCCGATTCCGCCGGACGGGTTGCGCCCGGGGCATCGGGCGGGCATTGTCCATTCCCCGCGAGGAAGTTAGCCGGCAGGGAGCGCCCGATGCCTGACCCCGAAACCACCTTCAGAGACATTGCCGGGCGCGCACGCGCCCTTGGCGACGGCTGGCCCAGCGATCAGCTTGCCCGCATCCAGGGGATCGGCCTCAAGCTGTTCCGGGTCGACCCGAAGGGATTGCCGCCGGAATCGCACCCGGCCTATGCCGAGGGCCTGCTGATGCTCGATGGCGAGATCATGCTGGTGCTGGGTGACGTGTCCATCCGGCTGCTCGGTGGGGATTTCCAGGTGATCCCCGCAGGCGTGCCGCACGAGATTCTGCCGGGCGGGCGGGGCGCCTTCCTGCTGGTCGATCCCGAACCGCCCAAGGAAACCGAAGGCAGCCCGTAAGCCCGCTTCGGATTTCAAAGCGCAACCGCCGGCCGGCCGCCAAGCGCGCCGAGCGGGCTGGATCTCGGCAACATCATTCCATGCGCCGGCGAAGCCGATGACACGCCTTCCGCTCGCAACCCGGTTCGGGTCTGCGTGTTTGGGCAGACTGGAACCGTATCCAAACAGGAGAGGCCGATGTCCGCTGCCACGAAACATGCGACGACCAAACCCGCGACCCGTTCGACCAAGACGAAGCCGCGCCGCACACGGCGCACCGGAAGCCGGGATCCCGTGGCCGTGACCCTGTTGAAGAAGGATCATCGCGAGGTCGAGGAATATTTCGACCAGTACGAGCAACTGGAGGACGATGCCGAGAAGCTGGCGCTATTCCAGAAGATCGCGCTGGCGCTCAAGGTCCACACCCAGATCGAGGAAGAGATCCTCTATCCGGAAGAGCGCGGCGACGTCGAGGACGACATGCTTGACGAGGCCTACGTCGAACACGACGGCGCCAAGAAGTTGATCGCCGAGATCGAGGCGATGAAGCCTTCGGACGAATATTACGACGCCAAGGTCAAGGTGCTGGGAGAATATATCAAGCATCACGTCAAGGAAGAGGAGCAGCCTGGCGGCATCTTCTCCCAGGCGAAGAAGGGCGACGAAGACCTGAACGAGATGGGCGAGCGCCTGAAGGCACGCAAGCAGGAGCTGATGGCCCAGATGGGTGCTGCCTGAACGGCACGCGCCTCTTTCGCGAAATGAGGCCGTCGGGCAGCAATGCCCGACGGCCTTTTGTTTTACGGTCGGTCCTGGATCCGGTCGCAGAAGTTCCGCCGGCCGTTCGCGATCGAATTCAGGGCGGCGCCAGGAAGCTCACAAGCTCGCTTGCGAGTTCCTCCGGCGCTTCCTCGGCCATGTGATGGCCGCAGTCGATGCCGCGGCCGCGCAGATCGGTCGTCCAGGGTCGCCAGACCTCGAGCACGTCGCCGTACAGCCGTTCCAGATCGTCCCTAAGCGACCATAGGACCAGGGTCGGGCATCGGATCCGCTGCCCGGCCGCCCGGCTTTCCTCGTCGTGCCGCCGGTCGATCGCCAGGCCGGCGCGGTAATCCTCCAGCATGCCATGCACGGTGGCGGGGTCGTGGATCGCCCTGCGATAATCCTCGAACGCTTCGGGACCCATCAGGTCGGGCGTGCCGCCGTACCAGGCATCCGGATCGGCCAGGATCGCGCGTTCGGGCCTTTCCGGCTGGGCGAAGAAGAACCAGTGCCACCAGGCCGTGGCGAATTTCTCCGTGCAGCGCTCGAGCGCTTCGAGGATCGGCACACCGTCGAGGATGGCCAAATGGGTAAGGGTGCCAGGATGGTCGAGCGCGGTCCGGAACGCGGTATAGGCACCCCGATCGTGGCCGACCAGGGCGAAGCGGTCGAAGCCCAACGCCCGCATCAGGGCCACGCAGTCCCCTGCCTTGGCCCGTTTGGAAGACCCCGCATGGTCCGGTGTGTCGAGCGGCTTCGAGGATTGGCCGAAGCCGCGCAGGTCCGGGCAGACCACGGTGTGGTGTTCGGCCAGCACGGCGGCCACGCGATGCCAGGTCGCGTGGGTCCGCGGATGTCCGTGGAGCAACAGGACGGGCGGGCCGGAGCCGCCGTGGCGTACCCGCAATGTCGCTTCCGGCAGCTCTATCCGATCCAGGCTGAAGCCTTCGAACATCGCTCAGATGTCCTTGCCGCTATCGCTTCCCCCCGTCCGGACCGGGCCGGCCCGGGGCGCAGTTGTTTGCTCCGCCGTCTGGGCCGTCGGGTCGATCGCGGTGCCCGCTTCGTTCGTATGCGCCATGCGGCTCTCCTGGATCAGAGGGATATCCCCGTGGTGCTTAAAACCCAAATCCCTGATGCCGGTTGCGTGATCATCGGAGGCGGAAGCGGCCGGGAACCCGTGCCGGAGATCTCTGTTGGGAATGCAGACTGCAAGGAGAAGCGTCATGCCGCGCGGCGAAAAATCCAAGTACACCGACAAGCAGGAACGCAAGGCCGACCATATTGCCGAGAGCTATGAGCATCGCGGCGTTTCCGACAAGGAAGCCGAGCGCCGGGCCTGGGCGACCGTCAACAAAGACGATGGCGGCGGCAAGAAGGAAGGCGGATCCGGCCGTGGAAAATCGACCGGCCACCCGGCGGCCCATAAGGGTGGCGAGGCTTCGGCATCAAGGTCGGCCGCCAGCCGGTCCGCCTCGGCAAAGAAGGCGGCGGCAACGCGCAAGCGCAATGCCGAGCATCACGCGCATTCATGATCCGGTGGTGAAGCCGTCCGTCTCGGTAGGACGGACGGCTTCACCAGTTCGAGACGGCGAGGCATCGTGATCCCGGAACGCCTGCTGCTCGAACCCCGCGGTTGGGTGCCGAACCATCCGAGCTTGCCGGTGCTGCTGTATCGCGGCGTCGTGCCGGGCACACCATCGGAGGAAACGGCGGCGAGTTTCGAGGCACTGTTCGACCGGCACGACTGGCTGGCGCAATGGCGCGACGGCGTCTATCCCTATCATCACTATCATTCGACGGCGCACGAGGTGCTGGGTTTTGCCGCCGGGTCGGCTCGTTTGATGCTGGGTGGACCGGGCGGGCGGGAAGTGCAGGTCTCGGCCGGCGACGCGGCACTGCTGCCAGCCGGTACCGGCCATTGCCGGATCGAGGCCAGTCCGGATTTCCTGGTGGTCGGCGCCTATCCGCCCGGCCAGCAGTTCGACATCTGCCGCGCGGCGCCGACGACGGAAATGCTGCGGACCATCGCCGAACTCGGCTTTCCCGAGACCGATCCGGTCGGCGGCGCTGAAGGCTATTGGATCCGATTGCAGCGCTGAGCGTTGGATGAAGCACCCGGACTTCAGGATGGAGCAATCCCCGTGTCGGCCACCAGCCAGCTCTCCAAATACCGCCAGAAGCGGGATTTCAAGAAGACCGCGGAGCCCAGCGGCCGGACACCGATCGCGCCGTCGAACCGGGGCCGCTTCGTCATCCAGAAGCATGACGCGACGCGCCTGCACTACGACCTGCGCCTGGAACTCGATGGTGTGTTCAAATCCTGGGCGGTCACCCGTGGTCCCTCGCTCGATCCGCAGGACAAGCGGCTCGCGGTCGAGGTCGAGGATCATCCGCTCGACTATGGCGATTTCGAGGGTACGATCCCCAAGGGCCAGTACGGCGGTGGGACGGTTCAGCTGTGGGACCGCGGCTACTGGGAGCCGGAGGGCACCAAGTCGCCCCAGGAGGCCTTTGCCGACGGCGACCTGAAATTTTCGCTGGACGGCGAGCGGCTGCACGGCAGCTGGGTTCTGGTGCGCATGAAACACGACCGGACCGGCGGCAAGCGGACCAACTGGCTGCTGATCAAGCATCGCGACGACCACGCGAAAGACGGTGATGCGGATGGGGTCCTGGCCGAGGATCGCTCCGTCGCCTCGGGCCGGGCGATGGCCGACATCGCCGCGGGCAAGGGACGGGGGCCGAAGCCGTTCATGCTGGCCGGCCGCGTGGCGGCCGAAGCCGATGCGGTCTGGGACAGCAACCAGGGCGATGCGGCCGAGGCACGGGAAAAACGCGAGACCAAAACCACCGGGCCGGGGCGCAAGGCGAAGGCCGAAACCGCGATGCCGGATTTCATCGCCCCCCAGCTGTGCGAAACGCGCGAGCGCCCTCCGTCCGAGGCGGGGTGGTGCCACGAGATCAAGTTCGACGGCTATCGGCTGCAACTGCGCGTGCAGGATGGAACGGCGACGCTGAAGACCCGCAAGGGGCTTGACTGGACAGTGAAGTTTCCAGCGATTGCGCGTGCCGCAGGATCCTTGCCGGACGGCATCGTCGACGGCGAGGTCGTGGCGCTCGACGAGTCCGGCGCCCCCGACTTTGCCGCCCTGCAGGCGGCCTTGTCGGAGCAGAAGACCGAAGATCTGGTATTCTACGCGTTCGATCTGCTGTTCGATGGCGCTGAGGATCTTCGGGCATCGCCCCTGGCCCACCGAAAGTCCAGGCTACAAGCGCTGATCCAAAAGCATGCACCCAGCGAACCGCTCATCCGGTTCGTCGAGCATTTCGAGACCGGCGGCGATGCCGTGCTGCGCTCGGCCTGCCGGCTGTCGCTGGAAGGGATCGTCTCCAAGCGGCTCGACGCGCCGTATCGGTCCGGCCGCACCGACAGCTGGGTCAAGGCGAAATGCCGGGCCGGCCATGAGGTCGTGATCGGCGGCTGGACCACGACGAACGGAAAATTCCGTTCGCTGTTGGTCGGCGTCCATCGCGGCGATCATTTCATCTATGTGGGGCGGGTCGGCACCGGCTATGGCGCGGAGAAAGTGAAGACCCTGCTGCCGCGGCTGCAGGCGGCCGCTTCCGATAAATCGCCGTTCACCGGGGTCGGCGCCCCGCGCAAGGATGCGACCATGAATTGGGTCGCGCCGGAATTGGTGGCCGAGATCGAGTTCGCCGGCTGGACCGGCGACGGCATGGTGCGCCAGGCCGCGTTCAAGGGCCTGCGCGAAGACAAGCCGGCGGACGAGGTCGAGACCGAACGGCCGGCACCGGCCGAGAGCACCGAGGTGCCGAAGCCGACCGCGGCAATCAAGCCTACGTCCCGGCGTGCGGGTTCAGGCGGCACGGCGACGATCATGGGCGTGGTGATCTCGAAGCCCGACAAACCCCTGTGGCCCGATGCCGGCGATGGCGAGCCCGTGACCAAGGCCGATCTCGCCCGGTATTTCGAGGCGGTCGGATCCTGGCTGATGCCGCATATCCAGGGTCGGCCCTGCTCGATCATCCGGGCGCCCGACGGCTTCGCCGGCGAGCAGTTCTTCCAGCGTCATGCCATGCTCGGCACGTCGAACCTGTTGAACCTGGTCACGGTGTCCGGCGATCGGAAACCCTACCTCGAGATCGACCGGATCGAGGGGCTGGCCGCGGTGGCGCAGGTGGCCGCCCTCGAGCTGCATCCCTGGAACTGCCAGCCGAAGCAGCCGGAAGTGCCGGGCCGCCTGGTGTTCGACCTGGATCCCGGGCCGGACGTCGCGTTTTCCACCGTCGTCGAAGCGGCCAAGGAAATGCGGGACATCCTCGACGAACTGGGGCTGATCAGCTTCTGTAAGACGACCGGCGGCAAGGGCCTGCATGTCGTGACGCCGCTCGCCTCGGCCAAGCGCAAGAAGCTGACCTGGCCCGAGGCGAAGGGCTTCGCCCACGAGGTATGCCGGCGGCTGGCGCGGGACAATCCTGATCGCTACGTCGTCAACATGGCGAAGAAGCTGCGCGGCGGGCGGATCTTCCTCGACTATCTGCGCAACGACCGGATGTCGACGGCGGTGGCGCCCTTGTCGCCGCGCGCGCGTCCGGGCGCCACGGTCTCGATGCCGGTTACCTGGACCCAGGTGAAGGCCGATCTCGACCCCAAGCGCTTCACGATCCGCACCGTGCCGCAGCTCCTCGCCAAGACGACGGCCTGGGCGGACTATTGCGATGCGGAGCGACCGCTCGATGCGGCGATCAAGCGGCTCGGCAAAGCGGAGTAGGGCCGGCGTCACTCCAGCTGGGCGCGGATCGCCTGCAATTCCTCCAGGCGATCCGCGCTCGCTTTCGGGTAGGTCATCTTCAGACCCTCGAGCGTATCGAGCACGATCTGCGAGACGATCAGGCGGGCGTTCTGCTTGTCGTCGGCCGGGACGACGTACCAGGGCGCGTCCCGGCTGCTGGTGGCGCCGAGGCACTGCTCGTAGGCCTTCATATATTGCTTCCAGAACTTCCGTTCCTCGAGATCGGCGAGGTTGAACTTCCAGTTCTTCTCGGGATCGTCGATGCGGGCGATGAACCGTCGCCGCTGCTCGTCCTTGGACAAATGCAGGAAGAATTTGACGATCCGGGTACCGTTTGCCTGAAGATGTCGCTCCAGGTTCGCGATCGAGCGGTACCGATCCGCCCAGAGCGCCTTTCCGTGTTTCGGGCGGTTCGGGATGCCTTCTCCCTCCAGGATCTCCGGATGGACTCGGACGATCAGCACCTCTTCATAGTAGGACCGGTTGAAGATGCCGATGCGGCCACGCTCGGGCAATTCGCGGGTGGTGCGCCAGAGAAAATCATGCTGCAGCTCGGCCGGTCCGGGATGTTTGAAGCTGGAGACCTGGCACCCTTGCGGATTGATCCCCGACATCACGTGCCGGATCGCCCCGTCCTTGCCGGCCGCGTCCATCGCCTGGAAGATCAGCAGGACGGAATGACGGTTCGATGCATAGAGCAACTGCTGTTGCGCGCTGAGCCGCAGGACGTGGTCGTCGAGGATCTGCCGATAATGCTCTTTGGAAGAGTAGATCGGGTCGACGAGCGTCGGCCATTGCCTGAGGTCGACCGTGTCGCCCTCCCGCACGCGGAAATCCTTGGCATCGATCTTCATCTGGATCCTTTCGGCCGAACGGCTCTCGTCGTTCAAGGCCAACGCTCCTGGAACCGGAACCTCCCGCCCGGGTTCACTTCACACCAGGAGAGATCGTGAATGATTACAGCGGCCCCGTCGCTTCCGTCGTCTGAGGGCCCGATCCTCGAAACCGATATCCCGTCGCGGCTCGACCGCCTGCATTGGGGACGCTTCCATACGCTGGTGATTGCGGCGCTCGGCATCACCTGGGTGCTCGACGGCCTGGAGGTCACGCTGGCCGGCGCCGTCTCCGGCGCGCTGCAGGCAAGTCCCCGGCTGCACCTGAGCGACGACCGCATCGGTCTCGCCGCCAGCGCCTACCTGATCGGCGCGGTCGGTGGCGCGCTCTATTTCGGCTGGCTGACCGATCGCCTGGGCCGCAAACGCCTGTTCAACATCACCCTGCTGCTCTACCTCGTGTCGACGGTCTTGAGCGCCTGCGCGGTCGATTTCTGGAGTTTCGCGCTGTTCCGCGCGCTGACCGGCGCCGGTATCGGCGGCGAATATGCGGCGATCAATTCGGCGATCCAGGAACTGATCCCGGCCCGCCTGCGCGGCCGAACCGACCTGCTGGTCAACGGCAGCTTCTGGCTGGGGGCGGCCGCAGGCGCGGGCGGGGCGGTCTGGCTGCTGCAGCCGGGCTTCCTGCCGCCGGACATCGGCTGGCGGCTGGCGTTCGGCATCGGCGCCATCCTGGGCTTGGTCGTGCTGCTGCTGCGCCACTGGGTACCGGAAAGTCCGCGCTGGCTGATGACCAAGGGGCGGCTCGACGAAGCGAACGAGATCCTGCGCGACATCGAGGCGCGCTGCGGGCAGGGCGATCCACCGGCGGACATGCCCCGCATCAGGATCCGCGCCCGTCCGGACGCGATCGGCTTCGTCGAGCTGGCGCGCAGCCTGATGCGCGATCATCCGCGCCGGGTCGCCCTCGGCCTGGTGCTGATGATCGCCCAGGCGTTCTTCTACAACGCGATCTTCTTTACCTATCCGCTGGTGCTCGGTCGCTTCTATGCCGTGCCGGCCGACCGCATCGGGCTATACGTGCTGCCGTTCGCCATCGGCAACTTCCTCGGTCCCGTGCTGCTCGGCCGCCTGTTCGACACGGTCGGGCGCAAGGCGATGATCGCCGGCACCTTCGCCATGTCGGGGCTGCTGCTGATCCTGCTGGCCTGGCTGTTCGTGACCGACCGGCTCGATGCGGAAAGCCAGACGATCGGCTGGAGCGTCATCTTCTTCTTTGCGTCGGCGGCGGCGAGTTCGGCCTATCTGACGGTGGCCGAAAGCTTCCCGCTCGAGATCCGGGCCCTCGTCATCGCGCTCGCCTACGCGGTCGGCACCGCGGTCGGCGGCGTCGCCGGCCCGGCACTGTTCGGCCATCTGATCGGCACCGGCGCCCGCATCCAGGTCGGCGGCGGCTATGTCTTCGCGGCCTCGCTGATGCTGATCGCGGCCGGGGTCGAGCTTTGGCTGGGACTCAATTCCGAGGGGCGGTCGCTTGAGGACATTGCCAAGCCCCTGGCCGGAGTCGATTGACCGGCCGCCATGCGCCACGCCCGGGTTTCCCGCCGGCGTCGGGGCTGCTAGATACGGCGCATGTGCTATCACGTCGCCGCTTTCTACCAATTCGTCGCCCTGCCGGACTTCCGGGAGCTCCAGGAACCGGTGCGTCGGTTCTGCGAGGAGCTTGGCCTGCGGGGAACCCTGCTGTTGGCTGCGGAGGGTATTAACGGTACCCTTGCCGGCGCGGCCCCGGCGATCGAGGCGCTGGTCGAGGAACTGATCGGCGGTATGCTGTTTGGCGGCCGGCTCGACAATCTGGACCTGAAGCGCTCGACCGCTCGGGAGATGCCGTTCCAGCGCCTCAAGGTCCGGCTGCGGCGGGAGATCGTGACGCTGGGCGATCCTGCGACCGATCCGACCCGCCGGGTCGGGACCTATGTCGCACCGACCGACTGGAACGACCTGTTGGCCGATCCCGAATTGGTGCTGATCGACACACGCAACCGCTTCGAGGTCGCCCTGGGCAGTTTCCCCGGCGCGCTCGACCCCGATACCGAACGCTTCAGCGAGTTCCGCGACTTCGTCGCCCGCACGCTCGACCCGCGCACCCATCGCAAGGTCGCGATGTTCTGCACCGGCGGCATCCGCTGCGAGAAGGCCAGTGCCTACATGTTGGAGCAAGGGTTCGAGACGGTCTTTCATTTGAAGGGCGGCATCCTCAAATATCTGGAAGAGGTGCCGGCGGACGAGAGCCGCTGGTCGGGCGAATGCTTCGTGTTCGACGAACGGGTGACGCTTGGCCACGGTCTGGTCGAACGGTCGGTTGCCGGGCCTTTACGGGAGGAAGCCAGCCATGAGTGATGCCGAAGCGCTGGCCCGGCGCGTCGATGCGCTGGAAATCCGCCTGACCCACCAGGACGAGATCATCGAGGATTTGAACCGGACCCTCATCGACCAGTGGAAACAGATCGATCTGCTGACCCGCCGGCTGGCCCGTCTCGGCGATCGGCTGGAGGCCGTCAAGGATGGCGCCGACGCCGGGCCGCAGCGCGAACCGCCGCCCCCGCATTACTGACCCCGGGCATCGATCGCCAGAAACCTCAACCGGTCGGACGATCCCGCGTGGTACCGTGACACGAGAATACGGAACGCAGTTGCCATAGGAGATTTCATGGCTTTCAAGCCGAATTACAATCAGCAGCGCGCCGAGCGCGACCGACTGAAGAAAGCGAAGAAGGAAGAGAAGCTGAAGCGTCGCCAGGAGGCGGCGGCACGCGGCGAGCCGGTCGACGGCCTGGCCGACGACGATCAGGACGGCGACGAGGCGGAACCTGGTGAACAGGCCGAACCGTCGGCATGAGCCGTCCTTCCTGTCCGGCTCCGCCTGTTTCCGTTCCTTACCGAGTACGCTGATCATGGCCCGCAAGAAAGCGACGGACAACGTGTTCGTGTTCTTCGACATCGTCTATGAGGACGGTGCCCTCAGTTCGAACCGCAAGGTGCGGAGCGGCGAATTGCTCGGCCTCGACGGCGACCTGCCGGCGCGGACGATTCTGGAAGCCGAGGATGAAAAGATCGGCCTGATGTCCGGCCGCCCGCGTGGCCCGATCAAGAGCCTCGTCCGCTCGCCCGGTCAATAAGCCGGCGCGCTGCCCGAGCGGTAGCGCACCGCCGATTTATCGACGGCCCGATCTGAAAACGGCCCGCTTCCGCAAGCACGGCAGCGGGCCGTGCCGTTCCTCAGTTCGCTGAACAAATTGTTTGCTTAGCAAACATAGTCTGTTCTAATCACGTGGTCGGAACGTGGGCGAGAGGTCAGGGTGATGCGTACGCAGGTCGGGATCGTCGGGGCAGGGCCCGCGGGGCTGCTGCTGTCCCATCTGCTGCATCGCTGCGGCATCTCGTCGGTCGTCCTCGAAGCCCGCAGCCGCCGCTATGTCGAGGAGCGCATTCGCGCCGGCGTGCTGGAGCAGGGCACGGTCGATCTGTTGAACGAAGCCGGCGTCGGCGCCCGCATGCAACGCGAAGGGCTGGTCCACCACGGCATCGAGCTGCGCTTTTCCGGCCGCAACCATCGCATCGATTTCGCCGATCTGACCGGGCACGGCGTCACCGTTTATGGCCAGCACGAGGTCGTGAAGGACCTGATCGCCCAACGGCTGGCCGATGGCGGCGACATCCGTTTCGAGGCCGAGGAGGTCTCGGTACAGGACGTGGAGACCGCGCGTCCGAGGATCCGGTTTCGCCATGCGGGTCGGAGCCAGGAACTCGATTGCGATTTCATTGCCGGTTGCGATGGTTTCCACGGCATCTGCCGGCCGTCGATCCCGGCCGGCCAACTCACGACCTACGACCGCGTCTATCCGTTCGCCTGGCTCGGCATCCTGGCTCAGGCGGCGCCGTCCCAGGACGAACTGATCTACGCCAATCACCCCGACGGCTTCGCGCTCTATTCCATGCGCTCGCCCGAGATCACGCGGCTCTATCTGCAGTGCCGGCCGGACGAGGATCCGGCGGACTGGTCGGATGACCGGATCTGGAGCGCGCTGCACGCACGGTTGGGCGACGGGGCCGACGGCTGGCGGCTCAACGAGGGGCCGATCCTGCAGAAGAGCGTGACGCCCATGCGCAGCTTCGTGACCGAGCCGATGCGCCACGGCCGGATGTTCCTGGCCGGCGACGCGGCCCATATCGTGCCGCCGACCGGCGCCAAGGGCATGAACCTCGCCGTCGCCGATATCAGGGTGTTGGCCGCGGCACTTGACGGCTTCTACCGGCGCGGCGACGAGGCGGGACTCGACGGCTATTCCGCGACCTGCCTCCGGCGGATCTGGCGCATGCAGCGGTTTTCCTGGTGGATGACCTCGATGCTGCATCGCTTCGACGACAAGGGCGATTTCGACCAGCGCGTCCAATTGGCCGAACTCGAGTATGTCACAAGTTCGCGAGCAGCCTCCGAAAGCCTGGCGGAAAACTACGTCGGACTGATGCGCCGCTGACCCCCGGGGTGGCGGGCTACCGTTTCAAGGGCCGCCGACGGATGGCTCTCATCGAAAGCCATGCGTGGCGTGGACACCGCGCTGCACCACGTCTTCGTGCAGGCAAGACGAGGGCGAATGGAAGCGCCGGTCTTGCCCGCGGCCGGAGGCCGCATGCGTTCCAAAGGATTGCCGCCATGTCCGCTACCCTGTCCCGTCTGCGTCGGATACTTCCCATCATCCTGTTGCTGTTCGCGATGGGATCCAGCCTGTCCGCCTGCGCCGACATTCATCCAAGTACTGTGGCTCATAGTCCGAACTTTCACGGCTGATTCGACATTCTTGCCGGACTTTTTGGTCGGCGGGACTTCAGTGAGAAGGCTCGCCATAGGAAAAGACCTGAAATTGACACACTAAATTCGATCGCCATCTTCAATGAAATGCTCCATCTAATTGAAGATAAATTCCGTAAAATTACAGTAAAATCATCTATGGGAATATTTCTGTAAAATGTAATAAATGTAGTATTGCTCGTAGCTCTGCAAAATGGTAAAAGTTAACTTATCCGAAACCCACTAAAACCTAAAAAGTGACGGAGACGTCGTATTTGTGGCGACGTGGTCTGTAAAAAGCTTTAGAGGTCAGAGTGATGGGCGCTTCGGTGCGGTGTTTGGCGCTAATGGGTACTGCGATTGCCATCGGTTTTACGCCGGCGGCGAAGGCCCAGACGGTTCTTACGGCGACCAACGCCGTCAACGGGGTCATCGCCGTGCCGGATACGGCCGGAAAGCCGGTAACGGTTCGCGGCGATGGCAAGACGGGCATCAGCCTGTGGTTCCCCTATTATTGGGTGCCGGCCGTGAAGGTCGTCAGCGACAACGGCACGATTCTCGAGACCCATGCCAGCGGGCAAGTCACTACACTGGTCAACGTGCCGAGGGTGTCTTTCAGCGACGGCACACAGCTCGACCTCACCGGCGCCCAGCCGGTCGCCACGACGCCGGTGCACCTGAGCGCCACGGGCGTGATCTGGCGTGCTTCTGCCGTTCCGACGTCGGCGAGCACCGCCGACGTGGTAGGCGTGCGGCTCGAGAACAACACGACCAAGGCGATGCCGTCGCGTGCCGTGACGTTCGGCCAGGCTTTCGTCAAAGGAGATGTGCCGGCCGGTTCCGCGCTCGTCGCCAAGCTGTCGACGGGCGGCGTCCTGCCGGTCCAGATGGACGTGAAGGCGCGCCATGCCGACGGGTCGGTCCGCCATGCTGTCCTCACCATCATGGCGCCTGCCATCGCCGCCTCGTCCGCGGTCCAGCTGATGCTGTCGCACAACCCGACCGGCCCTGCCGGGGCTGTCCTGACGGCGCAGAGCCTTCTGGCGCACGGCTACAACGTGCAGCTGGTGTTGAGCGGCAAGTCGATCAACACGACGATCAACGCGGCCACTGTCCTGTCGGCAGCGCTCGCGAACGGAACGGCGCAGACCTGGCTCTCGGGTCCCTACGCGGCCGAATACCGTGTCTCGACTCCGATCGATACCCATCTGCGCGCCACGTTCGATATCCGCACCCTGGCGGACGGCGGCGTCATGACCGACGTCACGGTGGCAAACGACTACGCCTACCTGGCGCCGGTGACCTATAGCTACAACGCGCAGCTCGTCGACCATGGCGCGACGGTGTGGCAGGCGAACGGCGTCACCCAGGGTCGCTTCCAGGAATGGCACAAGTCGGTGCTGAGCGAGACCGCTGGCCCCCATGTGGTGTTCGACGTCAGCTATCTCGAGCGCGCCGGTGCCGTTCAGAATTTCGACCTGAGCTCGGGCGTCTCCGCCAGCGCCGTCCAATCGCAGCAGAGCGCGCTCACCGCCACCAATACCGCACCGGTCGGCAACGCGCTCATCGTCCTTTATATGGGCCAGACCGGCGGACGCGACGACGTCGGCCCCACGACCAACTGGTCGGCCAACTATCTGGTTGCCCAGAACGAGGCGACGCAGGCGGTCATGCTGGCGAACGCCGATGCGGCGGCCAGCATTCCCTGGCATATGCGCGAAACCAGTGGACTGCTCGTCACCGCCGACAGCCGCCCTGGCCTCTGGATGGACCAGCGCTGCGTCGGCAAGGATTGCGCCACGGGCGGTTTCGACACCAGCTCGACCGGCTGGACGCTCGACTTCGCTCACGAAGCGGATCTGACCTACGTGCCCTACCTCGTCACCGGCAGCCATTTCTATCTGGACCAGCTCCAGGTCGAGGCGAACGCCAGCTTGTTGGCCAAGAACCCGTCGTACCGCACGGCAAGCGGGCTGCTCTACACCTCGAACCAGATCCGCGGCACCGCCTGGAACATGCGCGACTTCACCAACGCCGCCTGGATCACGCCCGATGCCGACCTCGCGAAGAGCTATTTCGTCGTCAAGACCGCGAACAACCTGGCGGGGCTCGACGCGCTCTATGTGACCCAGCGCAGCATGAAGGCCTACGGCGCGATCGAAGGCTTCATCATGGGCGATCACCCGACCAGCACGGCCCCCTGGGAGCAGGATTTCGTCGCGATGATCCTGTCGCAATCGACGGCGCGGAGCTTCAACGGTGCGTCGGACCTGTCGAACTGGATGACGAACTTCATCGCCGGTCGCTTCATCAACGGCGCCAACGGCTATAACCCGCTGCACGGTTCGACCTACTGGCCGTTCACGATCGACCCGGTCACCAACAAGACGATCAATACCTGGGCCTGGTTCTACAATGCGAATTTCGCGGGCCAGCCGGCGCCGACCGAGCTCGACGGTTATCCGAGCGGCCGGGACGGCTATGCCGCGATCGGCCGCGCCGGCAATGCCGCCCTGTTCTCCAGCACGGGATCGACCGACGCCCTGCAGGCCTACAGCTATATCGTCAGCCAGACGCCGGCCATCTATGCGGCCTTCCAGACCGGCAATGCCTTCAACATCAATCCCCGGCTGCCGGATGGACATGTCTTGCAGAACAACGAGATTTTCCCCGCTGCCGCCAGCGGCGGAACGGTGACCGCGCCCACCAGCCACTCCCTGCTGATCGGGGCGGCCACCACGACGACCTTGAAGGCGGCACCGGGCGTCTCGATCCTCTATGCCGGAACAGGCCCGACGACGCTCGTCGCGGCGAACGGCACCAACTACATCTATCCGGGCGCCGGCCGGAACATTGTCACCGGCGCGCCGGGCACTGCATACATCAAGACCGGCACCGGCGCCGTCCAGATCAACCTCGCCGCCACGGACAACGCGGTCGATACGATCGACAACTTCAAGCCGGGCGTCGACCATATCCATGTCACCGGCTTGACCGGTACGGCGGTAGCCATCCTGGCGTCCGCCGCACCCACGACCTCGGGCGGGCGCAGCGCCGTCATCCTGAAGGTCGGGGCCAGCCACTCGGTCGTGGTCAGGGGATTGACCACCGCCCAGCTGCAGGGCGCTTTCAACTAGGCGACTTTCGGGCGGTCGGCTCCAGCCGGCCGCCCGGCTTCCTTTCCCGGCGACCTCGTTCATCTGTCTGTGCTCGGAAACGCACATATAAATTTCGATTGCGAACATGCGTTTCGCGACCTACTTGTTGAGAGTAAACAAGGGGGTTGCGATGGGCGGGAATGAGCGGGTCGATCTGCTGATCGTCGGCGGCGGCATCAACGGCGCCGGCATCGCCCGTGACGCCGCCGGTCGCGGGCTCGGGGTCCTCCTGGTCGAACAGTCGGATCTGGCGAGCGCCACGTCGTCCGCCAGCACCAAGCTGATCCACGGCGGCCTGCGCTACCTCGAATATGGCGAGTTCCGTTTGGTGCGCGAAGCGTTGATCGAGCGCGAGCGGTTGCTGGGGCTGGCACCGCACATCATCTGGCCGCTCCGGTTCGTGCTGCCCCATCCGCCGGGCTTGCGGCCGGCCTGGATGATCCGGCTCGGCCTGTTCCTTTACGATCATCTGGGCGGGCGCCAACGCCTGCCGCGGTCCCATGCCGTCGACCTCACGCGCGATCCACGCGGTGCCGGCCTCGATCCCTCGATCACGCGCGGCTACGTCTATTCCGACTGTTGGGTCGAGGACGCCCGGCTGGTTGCGCTCAATGCGCGCGATGCGGCCGAGCATGGCGCCGAGATCCTGACCCGCACCCGGTTCCTGTCCGCCGAAAAGCAGGGCGACCATTGGCTCGCCACCATCGAGGATCGCATCGACGGCAGCCGGCGCCAGGTAGCGGCCTCGATCCTGGTCAATGCGGCCGGCCCCTGGGTCGGCGACGTGCTACGCCGGCGCCTGGGCGATCCGAACGGCAAGTCGCCACGCCTGGTCAAGGGCAGCCATATCGTCGTGCCGCGCCTGTTCGACGGCGAGCACGCCTACATCCTGCAGAATCCCGACAAACGCATCGTGTTCGCCATCCCGTACGAGGGCGAGTTCACGCTGGTCGGTACGACCGACATCCCCTACGAGGCCGATCCGGCCCAGGTCGCGATCGATGACGGCGAGACCGCGTATCTGACCGAGACGGTCAGCCGCTATTTCAGGAAGAAGGTCACGCCGGCCGATGTCGTCTGGAGCTATTCCGGAGTCCGGCCGCTCTATGACGACGCGGCCTCGAACGCGTCGGCGGTGACGCGCGACTATGTGCTGGATGTGGAAGGCGAGAAGGGCGGACCGGTGCTGCTGTCGATCTTCGGCGGCAAGATCACCACCTCGCGCCGACTGGCAGAGCATGCGCTGGAAAAGCTGGGGCCGTTCCTGCCGCGGCCGACCAGGCCCTGGACCGCGACCGCACCGCTGCCCGGCGGCGATCTGCCCGGCAGCGATTTCGAGGCGTTCCTGGCCGGCCTGATGCGCGCCAAGCCATGGCTGCCGGCGACGCTCGCCCGCCGCCTGGCCCGGGCCTACGGCAGCCGGGTCGATCGGATCCTGGGCGCAGCGCGGGATCTGGCCGACCTCGGCCGGGACTTCGGCGGTGGCCTGACCGAGGCCGAAGTGATCTATCTGCGCGACCAGGAATGGGCGCGCACGGCCGACGACGTGCTGTGGCGTCGGTCCAAGCTCGGCCTGCACGTGCCGGCCGGCACGCGCGCCGCGCTCGACGCGTTCCTCGGCGACGGTTCAGCCGGCGCGGATATGGGCCAGGAACGCGCTAACCTGGCTCTCAAGCTGGCTTGACTGACGGGCGAGAGCGGCCGCGGCCTCCGCGACCGACGAGGCTTCGAGACCGGCTTCGGTCACCGCGCCGCTGACCTCGGTAATGGTCGCCGACACGGCTTCGGTCCCGCGGGCGGCCCCGTCGACGTTGCTGGCGATTTCGCGGGTCGTCGCTTCCTGCTCCTCGACGGCGGCCGCGATCGTCGTGGTGATCTCGTCGATCTTGGTGATCGTGCTGCCGACGCCGCGGATGGCCGCCACGGCCCGGCCGGTGGCGCTCTGGATGGCGCCGACATGGGCACCGATCTCGTCGGTCGCCTGCGCGGTCTGCTGGGCGAGCGCCTTGACCTCCGACGCGACCACGGCAAAACCCTTGCCGGCATCGCCTGCGCGCGCCGCCTCGATCGTGGCATTGAGCGCCAGCAGGTTGGTCTGGCTGGCGATCTGGTTGATGAGCGCCACCACCTCGCCGATCTTCTGGGCGGTCTCGGCCAGGCCGCGCATCTCGGTATTGCCGTGCTCAGCTTCCTCGACGGCGCTGCTGGTGGCGCGGGTCGCCTCCGACACTTGGCGCGCGATCTCGGCGACGGAGCTCGCCATCTCCTCGGTCGCGGCCGCTACGGCCGATACGCGCTCCGACGCGCGTGTCGCATCCGCCTCGACGTTGATCGCCCGGTCGCGGGCGACGGTCGTCCGGTCGGTGAGAGTGCCGGCGGCCTGGGTCATCTGGCCGGCTGACTGGGACACGGACGAGACGACGGCGCCGACCGTCTGCTCGAACTCATGGGCCAGCGCCATCAGCGCCGCACGGCGGTTCGCCTCGACGTCGTGGCGATTCTGCTCCTGCTCGCGGCGCAATGTCTCGGTCTCGCCCAGCCCATCCTTGAACACCTGGACGGTGCGGGCCATTTCGCCGATTTCGTCGCGCCGGGCGAGGCCCGTCACCTCGCTGGCGAGATCGCCGCCGGCCAAGCGTGCCATGACCTCGCGCAGGCTTTCCAGCGGCCGGGTGATCTCGTTGCGGATGATCAGCCAGGCGAGCAGCAGGCCGATCGCCGAACCGCCGAACGCCAGCAGCATCAGCAGGCTGCGGTTGGTCGCATAGTCGCCCCTGGCCTTCGCCACCTCGGCCTGCATCGCCTGGCTGGTCTCGTCGAGCCAGGATCGCGCCGCAGCCTCGGCCGCGTCGAGAGCTGCCTTGCCGCGTGTCGTGGCGATCGTCTGCGCCTTGCCATCGCCGTTTTCACGGGTCAGGCGGCGAATTTCCTTGTCGACGGCCAGCCATTGGTCGAACCCGTCGTCGACCGTGTTCATCTGGTCCATCATCTCGGGCGGTGCCAGCTGCGAGCTGGTGAAGGAACGCAACTTGTCGCGCAAGTCGGAGATGTGGCCGGCCGCCGTATCCAGATCCTTTTCCAACTGATCGAGCCGCTTGTCGTCGATCTCGGCGATCGTATCCTTTTCCAGGCCATAGAAGTGGTTGAGCTCGGCCAGCAGGCGCAGGCCGGTACCGATCATGCGCTGGACCAGAACGTTGCGTTCGCTGTCCGCGAGCTTGGCTTCGGCGTCGACCATGATCGAAACCTGGCTTTCGACCTTTTGAAAGGCTTCGGCGCCCTTCGTGGTCGACAGCGTGAGGGCCCGGGACTTGGAATTGAGCTTGGCGAGGCCGCTCATCTCGTCGACGATCGCACCGTATTTGTCGGCCTGATCGAGGAAGTCCTTGAGCTTGGCCGATTGCGCCGCCCCCGGCAGCGCCTGGAGAGCGTCGCGCAAACTCGCGAAGTTGGTCTTCTCTGCGGCGACCTCGGCAATGGCGGCCGCCTTGCCGGCGTCGGTGCGCTCGATCACCAGATCGCGGGCGGCACGGGAGGTCTTGACCAGGCTCAGCACGGCGTTCTGCGCCAGCGCCATCTGGTGGACCGGGCCGGCAGTCAGCGATTCGAGGCGCGCGTTCTGGGCGGCCAACTGGCTCAGTGACAGGATGATCGCGGCAACGACCGTGGCGACCAACAGTCCAACCGCCGTTCCGAGCTTCGCGGAGAGACGCAAATTACTGAAAGCAGCAAACATAAGGCGTCCCTCCCCGGGACTCGTTACAGGCCTGCCTGTCAAGTGGTCAGGCCAATTTGCAGTCATTTACGCATTTCGTCTCGATCTGGGCAAGGTGCCAGATCGGTTACGGATTCTTTGCGGCTTCCACGGCTGGCTCGACCGAGGTTAGTGTGTTGGCGCAGGCTCGAAACCGCCCGGACGGGGTATCGGTCCGGCATGCCGTTCCTAGAGGCAAGCACGCCCATCGACCATCCGACGTTTGTAATCAAGAGCCGCTAACCCTGGCGGCCTGTTCAAGTTTCCTGTTCCTCTTGGGGGAGGTTTCACGATGAAGATTTCTATCGGCAAGATGGCCACCGGTATTCTCCTGGGCACGCTCGCCACGGCGGCGGGTACGGCACAGGCGGCGGATACCCTGCGGCTCCTCACCTGGGCCGACTATGCGCCCAAAGAGGTTATCGAGCAGTTTACCAAGGAGACCGGCATCACCGTCGAGGTGACGCTGTCGAACAACGAGGAAATGATCTCCAAGCTGCGTGCCACGGGCGGTGCCGGCTTCGATCTGGCGCAGCCGAGCCAGGACCGTATCCTGGGGCCGCAGCAGGATTTCCACATCTACAAGCCGCTCGATCTCGGCAAGGTTCAGGTCGCCGAATTCAAGCCCTCGATGCTCGAGGCGACGAAGAAGAACACCACGGTCGCCGGCAAGGTCTACGGCCTGCCGGAAATCTGGGGTACCGACGGGCTGGTGGTGAATTCCAAGCTCGCGCCGCAGGTCAAGGACTATGGCGACCTCTGCACCGACGCAGTCGCCGGCAAGGTCAGCTATCGCCTGAAGCGGCCGGCCCTGATCGCCTTCGCCTTCGCGTCGGGCGCCGATCCGTTCGCGGAATACGGCAACGCCAAGGCCTATCAGGCGCTGATGGAAAAGGTCGGCGCGACGCTCGCCGCCTGCAAGAAGGACGTGAAGTTCTACTGGGACGGCAAGGATGCGCTGCTGAACGGCATTCGCGCGGGCGAAGTTGTCGCCGCGATGGCCTGGGATACGGGTGGCTGGAAGCTGAACGGAGAGAATCCGGACATCAAGTTCGTGGCACCGAAGTCGGGCGCGCTCGGCTGGGTCGACACGTTCGCGATCCCGGCCAAGGGGCGCAACGATGCCGCCGCCTACAAGTGGATCAACTTCAACCTGCGCCCGGAGATCGCCGCCAAGGTCGCGGCCTCGGCCGGGAATTTCACGGCGTCGCAGGGTGCCGAAGACAAGATGGATCCGAAGCTGAAGGCGCAGTTCGCCGCCAGCTTCCCGGATGCCGACTTCAAGAACATCAAGTGGTATCCGGCCGTGCCGGCGGGGCTCGAGGCGATCGAGGGCAAAGTGCTCGATCGGTTGCAGGCGTCGAACTAACGATCCAGAGGCGCCGGGTCCTGGGGTCGGCCCCAGGACCCGCTTTCGTCGGGCGAGCATGAGCAAAGACCTGGATGTCCAAGGCATCGTCAAGAGCTTCGGCGGTCCCGCCGCGGTCGATGGCGTCAGCTTTCACGTGCCCGAAGGCAGCTTCTTCTCGATCCTCGGGCCATCGGGCTGCGGGAAGACCACCCTGATGCGGATGATCGCCGGCTTCATCGAGCCGGACCAGGGCCGGATCACGGTCGCCGGCCAGTCGATCCTGGGCCTGCCACCGAACCGCCGGCCGGTCAATATGGTGTTCCAGAATCTGGCGCTGTTCCCGATGATGAACGTCGCCGAAAACATCGCCTACGGGCTGAAGTGCCGGGGCGAGGACAAGGGTGCCATCGGGCCCAAGGTCGACCGTATCCTGGGCCGCGTCGGGCTTGCCGGTTTCGGCGACCGGCGCGTCGACCAATTGTCCGGCGGCCAGAAGCAGCGCGTCGCGATCGCCCGCTGCCTGGTGCTGGAGCCGGCACTGGTGCTGCTGGACGAGCCGCTGGGTGCGCTCGACCTCAAGCTGCGCGAGCATATGAAGATCGAGCTGAAGCAGCTGCAGGGCGAATTCGGCACGACCTTCGCCTACATCACCCACGACCAGTCCGAAGCACTCGTCATGTCCGACCAGGTGGCCGTGATGGCGCGCGGCCGCTTCGAACAGGTCGGCAGCCCGCGCGATCTCTATTACCGGCCGGCTACCCCATTCGTCGCCGGCTTCGTCGGCCAGAGCGTTCGCTGGCACGGCAAGGTCGAGCAGCGCGATGCCGGCTGGGTCCTGCTGCGCACGGCCGAGGGCTTGCCGGTCGTGGCCGCCTGGGACGGCACCGGGACCGACGCCCAGCTGTTCGTGCGGCCGGAGGCGATCCAGCTCGCCCGGACCGAGGCGGAGCTGGGCACGCTGGAAAACAAGTTCGAGGGCACCCTCAGCAGCCTGCTGTTCGACGGTGCCGCATCGAGCGTGCTGATCGCGGAGAATACCACGAACACCGAGGTGCGCGTGGCGCTGCCGCAGAGCGGGCCGATGCTGCAGCTGGTGGCGGGCGACACGGTCTGGTTCGGCTGGGCCGGCGAGGCCGGCGCCTGTTTCGCGGTCGATGCCTGATGGGCCGCGCCGGACGGCTCTCCACGTTCCTGCTGTTCTGCCCGGCGCTGCTGTGGCTGGGCCTGCTGATCGTGGCCCCGCTCGTCGACATGGGCGCGCTGTCGGTCAGCGAGCGCGTCTCGTCCGACGAGTTCCGTTTCGGCTTCGCCAACTACGCGACCTTCTTCGAGGAGCCGGTCTATTGGCAGACCTTCGCCCGTACGGCCGGCTTCGCAATCATCGTGACGGCGGCGACCCTCGTCGTCGCGTTTCCGACCGCGCTCTATATTGCCAAGCAGGCGAAAGGCATGGGACGGGTGGCGTTGTTCACCTTGAGCCTGCTGCCGTTCTGGGTCAGCGAACTGGTGCGTACGCTCGGCTGGATGATCCTGCTGCGCGAAAGCGGGCTGATCTCGGGCCTGCTGCAGTGGCTGGGTCTCGCCCAGGGCCGGGTCGAACTGCTGTATAACGACGGCGCGATGCTGGTCGGCCTGGTGTATGGCGGCCTGCTGTTCATGCTGATCCCGCTGATCAATGCGCTCGACAGCCTCGACGAACATCTGGTCGAGGCCGGGCTCGATCTCGGCGGTAGCCGCTGGACCGTGATGCGGCGGATCATCATCCCGCACGCCATGCCGGGCATCGTCGCCGGCTCGATCGTCGTCTTCATGCTGACCATCGGGAATTTCGCGACGGCCGTACTGTTGGGCGGCAAGAACAGCCTGTGGTTCACCCAGGCGATCTACGACCAGTTCATCACGCGCTTCGACTGGCCCCAGGGTGCGGCCTTCGGCTTCATGCTGCTGGGGCTGTCTTCGGTGCTGGTCTGGCTGGGCCTGAAGCTGACCGGGCAGAGCCTGACGCGGAGCCTGCAGCAGCCATGAACCCGCAATCATGAATCCCACTGGCCTGCGCCTCGTGCTCTGGCGGCTCTATGTCGCCCTGTTCTACGGCTTCCTGTTCGCGCCGCTGGTCGTCGTCGGCGTGTTCGCATTCAACGACAGCCTGTTCCCATCGCCGCCGTGGAAGGGCTTCACCCTCGACTGGTTCGTGGGCCATCCGTTCGGCAAATCCGGCGTGTTGACCGACCCCGACATGCTGGGTGCGGTGTTGACCAGCATCTGGGTCGCGATCCCGGTGGCCCTGCTTTCGGTCGGCGTCGGCACGGCCAACGCATTCCTGCTGGAGCGGCGGCGCTTCTGGGGCAAGGCCTTCCTGTCGGTCGCCATGCTGTGGCCGCTGGTCATTCCCGGCGTGATCCTGGGCATCTCGATCCTGGCCTTCGCCAGCCGGATCGCGAACGGTCTCGAGGACATGCTGGACACGGATCTCGATTTCATGCGGCCCGGCCTGCCGCTGGTCATCCTGGGCCAGGCCTCGTTCATCGTGTCGATCGCGACCCTCGTCGTCGGCGCGCGGCTGCGGAAGTTCGACCGCAGCCTTGAGGAAGCGGCGCTCGATCTGGGCGCCAGCGGCGGCCGGGTACTCCGGACGGTGCTGATGCCGTTCCTGCGCCCCGCGCTGATCGGCGCGTTCCTGATCGCGTTCCTGATGTCGTTCGAGAACTTCAACACGACCCTGATGCTGGTCGGATCGGATTCGCCCCTGCCGATCTACATGTACGGCCAGATGCGCGAGGGAGCCACGCCGGCGATCAACGCCATCAGCCTGCTCCTGGTGCTGGCAACCGGCATCCTCGCCGGTGGCGCCGCGATCGCGTCCAACCGGCGACGCTGACGGTCGCTGCCGCTTTTTCCCGAGTCGGACATCCGAACCGCGTGCGAACGCGTCCGAAAGGTTGAAAAACGGCACCGTCATTCGGGTTTCCCCGGTCGATCGACCAAGCCCGTCCGATCGCCGCCAGACTTGGATTCGGTCACACTGAGGCATTCTTGCTACGGTCGCCAGCGCGATGAAATATGCGATTCGCCGCCGATTGATTTCGGTTTCGCGCGGAGCGTACAACGGCGAAGAGCAGGCGGCTTTTCGTTCACATGCTCGCGCACTCCGCTACCTTCGACTGGGTGTCTAGTACGTGCGGCACGCTCGATATTTACGGCTACGTAGTCGATCTGGGCATTTATCCTCAATCTTAAGAATTTATCGCAGTAGCGTGTGTCAAATTTCGGCGTATCCCTTGTGAAAGGTGATTGCCAAGTCTTGGCGACATGCTATTAGTGCTATCGTGAACAATGGGTGGATCGTTAGGCCGGCCGAACACCGGAACATCGATCATTCTCGCACTCAGAACAGTCTGTTGAAAGTCAGGAGATCTCCATGAAGGCCCTCGTTTCCGCTCTCGCCCTGCTGTCGTTCGTCGGCGCCGCCACCGTTCCGGCCGTCGCGTTCGCCCAGGACGCGACCAGCAAGCCCGCGAAGAAGAAGCACACCGCCCACAAGACTGCCAAGAAGTCGTCGAAGAAGAAGGCCGCCACCCAGTCGTAATCGACGGGTCGGTTCTTCCGATCAAACCCCCGAGGCGACGGCCTCGGGGGTTTTTTATTGCCTGCTCTCCAGGGCGGGGGCGAATTGCCCCGCAAGGAACGGATGGGTCCGACCGTCCACTGGTGCCACTCTGTTCCGAGGCTGAATTCAAGGCGGAGAGCAATCGGCATGGGCGAAGCGAGCGAAATGATCGGTGGCCGGGATCTGGGGCAACTCGACTGGACAATAATCCGTCGCGCGCTCGACCGGCACGGCTGGGCGACCGTGCCGCTGTTCGACGCCGCCTCGTGCCAGGGCCTTCGGGACCTGTGGCAGACGCCGGACGCGTTCCGCAAGGAAGTGGTCATGGAACGCCACGCCTATGGACAGGGTCGCTATCGCTATTGGGCCTATCCATTGCCGCCCGAAATCCTGGCACTGCGCCAGGCGCTGTATGCCGGGCTGCGGCCGCTGGCCGAAGATTGGCGTGTTCGGCTGGGCGGGGCGGGAGCGGCCTACCCGGTCGCCTATGCCGACTATCTCGAGCGATGCCACCAAGCAGGCCAGACCAAGCCGACGCCGCTCATCCTGCAGTACGAGGCCGACGGCTATAATTGCCTGCACCAGGACCTCTATGGCGCCGAGATATTCCCGGTCCAGGCTACGATCCTGTTGTCCGAGCCGCGGGTCGATTTCGAGGGTGGTGAGTTCGTGTTGGTCGAGCAGCGGCCGCGCGCGCAGTCGATCCCGGAAGTCGTCCCGCTCGAGCGGGGCCATATGGTCCTGTTCGCGGTCAATCACCGCCCGGCGCCGGGCGCCCGGGGCGATCGCCGGGTCACGCTACGCCATGGTGTCAGCCGTGTCCGTCGCGGCCATCGCACGGCGATTGGTGTGATCCTGCACGATGCGGAACGCTGAGGCTGCGCCTATCGGCGGCGGATGGCCTTGAAGGGCAGGATGTCCGCATCGGTCGAGGGTGGCAATTCTTTGGGGACCGCATGCTCGACCAAGCCCAGCAGCTGATTGCAGAACCATTCCGCGCGCCGGGCGCGCTCCTCGATGTCGGGGTGTTGGCCGACGATCTCGGCCACGATCTCGGTCAATGCGGTCGGGAAGGCCCATGGATCCAACTCGCCCGCTTCGATGAGCTGGTTGCCCTCGCTCCAGATGCGACAGCGCAGGCAGCGGCAGTCTTTTACGTGTTCGGCCATGGATCAAAACCAAAAAGTGCAGCGCCGCCATTCTCTACCACCAGACGAGTTAACCATTCGTGTGAGCGCCTGGACCCGCATCCTCGTATCGCCGCGGGCAGGCTTGTCGGAAACGCAAAAGCTAGCATCGTGAAAGTGAAATAGGATCCATCGGCTTTCGATCAGCGAGAGGGGTTCTGATGGTGAAGTTGAAGGAGCAGGGCGCGGCGCCGCGCCTATTTCTGGACGACCTGCATGTCGGACAATTCTTCGCGAGCGGCACCCACCCGCTCGACGAGGCGCAGATCCTGGCCTTCGCGCAGGCGTTCGATCCGCAGCCGTTCCATCTGGACGACGCGGCGGCGCGCACGACATTGTTCGGCGGCCTGGCGGCAAGCGGTTGGCATACCGCCGCCGTCACCATGCGGCTTCAGGTCGAGAGCGGCCTACCGTTCGAAGGAGGCATCATCGGCGCGGGTGGCGAGATTTCCTGGCCGCGCCCGACGCGGCCGGGCGATATCCTGCGGGTCGAAAGCGAAGTCTTGGAGATCACGCCATCACGCTCGCGTCCCGACCGCGGCATGGCGGTGGTGCGCAGCGAGACGAAAAACCAGCGTGACGAAGTCCTGCAGGTGCTGGTCGCGAAGCTGGTCCTGCCGCGGCGGGCGGCGGACTGACGCGGCGGTCAGGCAATCACGCCGGCGCGTTCTCCCGGAAGGGCCGCATCTGCGCCTCCATCGCGCGGCCGAATGCCGGGCGGGCCTCGCAACGCTGCCGATAGGCGTCGAGGATCGGATAGCGCGCGAGGGTGCCGCAATCGACGAGTTCACGCAAAACCGTCGTCATGATCAGGTCGCCGGCGGTGAAGCGGCCTTCGAGATATTCCTTGCCGTCGAGCCAGGCCGAAAGCGCCGCCAGCCGCCGGTCCAACGACGTCCCGACCTGCTCCTTCCAGGCCGCGCCGGCGTCCGCCTCGAGGTGGATCTGGTTATGTGCAAACGGCTCGATGGAATTCAGTGCCGCGATCACCCAGGTGGTCACGCGCGCGTGGCCCGCGGCATCCCGGGGCGCCAGCGCTTCCGACCTGGTGGCGAGATGCAGGACGATCGCCCCGGATTCGAACATCTCGACGTCGCCGTCCTTGTAGGCCGGTACCTGGCCGAACGGCTGCCATTCCCGATAGGCTGCCGATTTCTGAACCGTGCCATCGATCAGCGTCGCCTCGTAGGGCAGCGCCGCCTCTTCCAGCGCCCAGCGGACCCGGAGATCGCGGACGTATCCCTGGGCGAAGGGCGGAACCCAGCGGAATGCCGAAACTTCGATGGTCATGGGCGTCTTCCCCTCAAGTTCCAAAGGCTCGCGGGATAGTGTTGATATCAACATAATATGTCAAGCAAGTGCGGCCCACGTGTGGAACAGCCGCAACGCGCCGCCGTTGGCCTCGTATCCGAACCTTCGCGCGAAGCAGGACATTCACATGCGGCAGCTTTGGCTTCTGATGGCTCTGAATTTGGGACTCGCGGCCTGCGCTGTCGCGCCGCCGGTCGACCGGGATACCGAGCGGGCGATGCAGGACGCCGATGCGCCGGGCCGTATCGCCATCTTTCGCCGCGAGGGCGAGCGGATCGCGCCCACCAAATTCATTGATGGCAACTCGGTCGAGCTGCTGCACAACGGTCCCGAGACCTACAGCGCGATGGAACAGTTGATTGGCGACGCCCGCCAGCGCATCGACATGGAGAGCTATGAGTTCGATACCGTCGAAGGCGGAAAATTCGCCGATCTCCTGATCGCGAAAGCTGCCCAGGGCGTGACGGTCGACCTGATGTATGACGCATGGGGATCTTTCGAGACTCCCTCCAGCCTGTTCGACCGCATGCGCCAGGGCGGCGTTCATGTTGTCGAATTCAGCCCCTTCGATCCGGTGGCGTTGGCTACCCTCGACCTCAATCGGCGTGACCATCGCAAGCTGCTGGTGGTCGATGGCGCGGTGGCGATCACGGGCGGTGTGAACATCAGCCAGGTGTACGAGAACCGCCAGCGGCAGCCGCAGAGCGACGATCCCGAGCAGCTGCCCTGGCGGGATACGGACATCCGGATGCGAGGTCCGGTCGTGGCCGAATTCGAGCGGCTGTTCGTGACGGCGTGGCGTGAGCAGAAGGGTCCCGCACTTCCCGACATGGCGTCTTCCGGGACGCGGGCCGGTGAACTGCAGGTCCAGGCGGTCGACGGCGCGCCGATCGATCACCGGCCGCTCATCTACCGGACCCTGCTCGTCGCGATCACGCTCGCCCGCTCGTCGATCCACCTGACCACGGGCTTCTTCGTGCCGACACCCGACCTCGAAGACGCGCTCGAAATCGCGGCCCGGCGCGGCGTCGACGTCGAACTGGTCGTGCCCAGCCAAAGCGACAGCTCCATGGCCCTTGCCGCGGGGCGCGCTCGCTACGAAGACCTGATGGCCGCCGGTGTCCGCATCTTCGAGCGGCAGGATGCCGTGCTGCATGCCAAGACCGCGGTCATCGACGGTGTCTGGTCGACGGTCGGATCGTCCAACCTGGACTGGCGCAGCGTGGTCGACAATGCCGAGATCAACGCCGTCGTGCTGGGTGGGGCATTCGGCGGACAGATGGAGCAGATGTTCGACGAGGACCGCACGCGCTCGAAGGCGATCGAGCCCGCGCGCTGGGCCGAACGGCCGTTCGGCGAGCGGTTGCACGAATGGACGGCGCAATGGCTGGACGTGCTTCTGTGATCGTCCTTTGACGTCGCGATTCCGACCTTCCATAGTTGGACCATGAGCCGCGATTACCCCGCTTCGCCGATGGTCGGCCTTCTCGCGATCGTTCGTCGCGGCGAACGATTTCTGCTGGTGCGCCGGGCGAAGGAGCCCAACCGCGGGCGTTGGGGCTTCCCGGGCGGTGTCCAGGAACTGGGCGAGACGGTGATCGAGGGCGCGCGGCGGGAATTGGCCGAGGAAACCGGCCTCGCCGCCGCCGGCGGCCACGCAATCACCACGCTCGATGCGATCGACCGCGATGACGCCGGCCGCGTCCGCTACCACTACACCCTGATCGCCGTGCTGATGGCAGATGTCGCCGGCGAGCCCGTCGCCGGCGACGATGCGGCGGAGGTCGGCTGGTTCGGTCTCGCCGACCTGCCGGCCATTCCTGCCATCGCCGCTGTCGGCCCGCTGATGATCGACCTGCTGGCTCAGGCGGCCGCCTTGGGCATCGGCCCGACATAGGCCGATTGGGGACGGATGATCCGGCCGCCCTGGGTCTGTTCCAGGATATGGGCGGTCCAGCCGACGACGCGGCCGATCGCGAAGACCGGCGTGAACAGGTCGCGCGGCAGGGCCAGCGCCTCCAGCACCAGGGCCGTATAGAATTCGACGTTGGTGTCGATCCGCCGGCCGGGCTTCAGCCGCGCCAGCACCTTGAGCGCGCCGGCCTCGACCGCCTCGGCGAAGCGGATCCGGTTCGTGCCCCCGCGCAAACCGAGCGCCACACCTTTCAGGACGTCGGCGCGCGGATCGCGCACCCGATAGACCCGGTGGCCGAAGCCCATCAGTCGGTCGCCCTGCGAGATCGTCCGCTCGAGCCAGGGCTCGATCCGGTCTTCGCTGCCGATCGCGTCCAGCATGTCTAGCACCGGTCCCGGTGCCCCGCCATGAAGCGGGCCCTTGAGCGCGCACAGCCCGGCCACGACCGAGGAAAAGACCCCGGCCTGGGTCGAGGCGACGACGCGGGCCGTGAAGGTCGATGCGTTCAAGCCGTGATCGGCGACCGTGACCAGATAGGTCTCGAGCGCCGTCACGTGCTCCGGCTCGGCCGGCTCGCCGCGCAGCATGCGCAGGAAATCCGCCGCCTGGGACAGGGCGGGATCGGGCGGTAGAACCGCCTGTCCCAGACCATCCCGGGCGAGTGCCGCGACGAATACCGGCATCGCCGCAGTCGCCAGCACATGGTGCGGCAGGTCGCTCGCGTCGGGCAGGGCGGCCAGCAACAGGCGCAGGCCCTCGATCGCGGTCAGGCTCCGGGCCGGGACCAATAGGGGTTGCGCGATCTCGAACGCCACCGCGCGTGCGGCGCCGAGCGCTTTGCCGATCGAAGCCGGGTCTCCATCGGCGAAGCCGTCCCACAGAAGGGCGGCAAGCGCCTCCTGGCTGGTGTCCCCCGCCAACTGCTCGATGTCGTATCCCCGAAAGATGAGGCGGCCCTGCTCGCCATCCACGTGGCTCAGCACGGTCTCCGCCGCGACGATGCCTTCCAACCCATCCGATGCTGCTGACATGGCGATTCTCCGTTCAATGTCTCGCCAGACATCGGGCCGGACGCTAGTATCGTCAATATTGATTCAATTCATCAATATAAGGAAAAAGGCGTGCCGACGACCGACCTCATCGATGCGAGCGCGGCGATCGCCCTATTGGGCGTTGGACGCGCGACGCTCTACGCCTATGTCAGCCGGGGCCAGATCCGGTCGGAGCCGGACCCGGCCGATCCCCGTCGCCGGTTGTACCATCGGGCCGATCTCGAGGGGCTCAAGCTGCGAAAGGCACGGGGGCGGCGACCCGACAAGGTCGCCGAAGCGACGCTGGATTGGGGCTTGCCGGTGCTGGAATCGGGCATCTCGCTCATCGCCGACGGCCGGCTGTTCTATCGCGGCCGGGAGGCGACCGAGCTGGCACGCTCCGCCACGATCGAAGCGGCCGCCCGATGGCTTTGGAATTGCGGCGAGACCGATCCGTTCGACGCACCGGCGCCGCCGTTGCCGGGCCTCTGGCCGGCGATCCTGCCGGGTCTGGCCGATCTGCCGCCGATCGAGCGCGCGCAGGCGCTGTTGGCGCTGGCGCCGCCGTCCTTGCCGACCTTGCGGCGGACCGTGGTGCGACTGTGGCCGGAGGCCGCGGCGCTGTTGCGCCTGACCGCGGCGGCGGCGCTGGGGTGCGCGCCGTCGGCGATGCCGATCCATCGGATGCTGGCTGATGCCTGGGGGCTGGACGCGGCCGGCGCCGACCGGGTGCGCGCAGCGCTGGTGCTGTCGGCCGATCACGAACTGAACGTCTCGACCTTCACGGTCCGCTGCATCGCGTCGACCGGCGCCGTGCTGACGGCGTCGCTGCAGGGCGGCCTCGCGGCGTTGTCGGGCCCGCGTCACGGCGGCATGACGGGCCGGGTCGAAGCGCTGTTCCGGGCGTTGGAGCAGGACGGCGACGTCGAGCGCCTGATCGCCGGCCGTCTCGCGCGCGGCGAGACGATGCCGGGCTTCGGTCATCCGCTCTATCCGGCGGGCGATCCGCGCGGTGCCGCATTGCTGGCCTTGGCCGAGCCGGACGCGCTCACCGGGGGACTGGTCCGGGCGGTGGTCGATCTGACCGGGCAGTATCCGTCGCTCGACGTCGGGCTGGTCGCGCTGGCCCGGCAGCTGGGCCTGCCCGCTGGATCGGCTGCGGCCCTGTTTGCGATCGGCCGCACCGCCGGCTGGCTCGCCCATGCGTTGGAGCAGATCGGGCAGGATCGGCTGATCCGCCCGCGGGCGCGCTATATCGGTCCGGTCCCGGCCTGAGCGGCGCGGGCGAATTGCACGGGGGTGATGCCGAACGCGCCCTTGAAGCGGCGGTTCAGGTGGCTCTGGTCGACGAAGCCGACGGCGGCGGCAACCTGGGCCGCCGGTTCGCCCTCGGCAAGCAACCGCCTCGCGGCGGCGAGCCGAAGGCGCAATTGATAGGCGTGGGGCGGCAGCCCGTACCGCTGGTGAAATTGCCGGCACAGCTGGAACCGGTTCATATCGGCCAGCCGGGCCAACTCGTCCGTCGCGATCTCCTCGGCCGCATCGGCATGAAGCCGGTCGCGGACCCGCCCGAGCGCACGGTCGTGACGGCCTGGCGATCGCGGCGTGGCGATGCCTCCGCCGTGGCCCGCGAGCCGGCGGATCGTGGCCGTAAGGCCGGCGTCCCGCTCGAGCCGGGACGATGGTGCCGCGAGCAGCGCGTGGGTCCGGGCGATCAGCAGGCCCAGCGCCTCGTCGACGATCAGCGGCGTCGCGAAGAACGGCAGGGGTGCAGGGCGGTCCGCGCATTCGTCCAGGACGGCACGCATCGCTTCGGGCGCGACATAGAGCATCCGATAGACGAAGCCCCCGGGATCGCCGGCATGACCGTCGTGCGGTTCGTCCGGATTGAAGGCCATGACCATGCCGGGCGTGCTGGCATGGGCCGCCCCCCGGCAGCGGAAGGCCTGAACGCCCCATTCCGTGATGCCGATCGCGTAGCCGTCGTGGGCGTGGCGTTCATAGACATGGCGCCGCATCCGAGCGCGCAGCAATTCCACCCCGGCCTCCGGAGCAGTCGCATACTCGGCCCAGTCGACCGCTCGTTCCATGGTGCTCCTCGAGACGGCAACCCGGTACAAGTGGGGTGCGCGCGACGAAGATACCATCCGGTCCCGTTCCACCAAGGATCAAGGATGATGGCATGCGATTCGAGACCAAGATAGCCGTGGCCCTGCGCGCCGACTTGCCGGTCTGGCAGAAGCTCAACGTCACTGCCTTCACCGTCAGCGGCCTGGCCGCGACCGACCCGGCGATGGTCGGGGAACCTTATGAGGACGCCTCTGGCCGGCTCTATCTGCCGATGTTCCGCCAGCCGGTGCTGGTCTTCGCTGGTGACGCGGCTGATCTGCGACGCGCCTACGAGCGCGCGACGGAGCGTGGCATCCGCATGGCGATCTTCACCGAAGAACTGTTTTCGACCGGCCATGACGAGGCCAACCGCGCCGCGGTCAAGGCGGTGGCGAGCGCCGACCTCAACCTGGTCGGCCTGGCGCTGCGCGGCGATCGCAAGGACGTCGACAAGATCCTGAAAGGCCTGTCGCTGCATGCCTAGGATGTCTGGTCCCGGCCCTCGATGGAAAATGCCGGGACCAGATATCTAGGAGCGGTGTGTCTTCACGGCGGCCCGGTCCAGGAAGATGTCCAGGCTGCGCTGGATCACGTCGCGCTTCAGGCCGTGGGTGATGAATACCAGCCGGCTGTTGCGCGGGGCGCCGGCCGGCCAGCCGTCGAGCTGGCTCGGCGGATGGAACAGGTGCTGCACGCCGTGGACGACGACCGGCTTGTCGTTGCCCGCGATGTCGAGGATGCCCTTCACGCGCAGGATCTTCTCGCCGGAGATCGAGACCAGCCGATCGAGCGCCTCGGCGAGCGCTTCCCAGTCGAGCGGTTCGGCATAGGCGAGACAGAAGCTCTCGATGCCGTCGTGGGGATGGTGCCCATGGCCGTCGTGATCATGATCGTGATCGTGCCCATGATGATCATGGTCGTGGTGATCGTGCCGGGACGCATGGGCGTCGGCGGCGAGCCAGGCCTCGAGCCGTTCGCCCCGGTCGTCGAGCGCCATGCCGAACAGCTGATCCGGATCGACCGCGCCGTGGCTTGCCTCGATCGGCACCGCGCCCGGGTTGATCTCCTTCAGGCGGGCACGCACGCGCGCGACCATCTCGGATGTCGCGATGTCGGTCTTGGTCAGCACGATCCGGTCGGCGACGGCGGCCTGCTTCACTGCTTCGCGATGCAGGTCCATCTCGGCGTCGGCATTGACCGCGTCGATCGTCGTGACCACGCCTTCCAGCCGATAGCGCGCCGCGGTCAGCGGCTCGACGATCAAGGTGTGGAGCAGAGGGGCCGGATCGGCGAGCCCGGTCGTCTCGACGATGACCCGGTCGAACTCCGGGATCTGGCCCTTGACCCGCTTCAGGAACAGTTCTTTCAGCGTATCGGCCAGGTCGCTCCTCAGCGTGCAGCAGACGCAGCCGCTTTCGAGCAAGGCCACGGTCTCGTCGCCGGTCCGGATCAGCTCATGGTCGAGGCCGACCTCGCCGAACTCGTTGATGATGACGGCCGTGTTCTTCATCTCCGGCCGGCGCAGCAGCTGGGAGAGCAGGGTGGTCTTGCCGCTGCCGAGGAAACCGGTCAGCACGGTGACCGGTAGACGTTGCGTCATCTTGGCTCCGGGGTTCGAAAGAGGCGTTGATCGATCGGCCATTCCCGCGAAAGCGGGAATCCGGCGTCATACGCGGCAGGGCGGACAAAGGGACTCACGTCGCCGCCGACGCCGCTCCCGCTTGCACGGGAATGACGACATACTATTGCACGACCCGCGGGGCATCGGGAGCAAGGCGGGCGCAGTCGCCGCACAGGCCGCGAACCTCGATGGTCTGGCGCTCGGCTTTGAAGCCCTGGCGTGCCGCACGTTCACTGACCGAATCGGCGATTTCCGGGTCATCGAGCTCGCCGATCGAACCGCAATTGCGGCAGATCAGGAATTGCCCGCTGTGCGCCTGCTCGGGATGGGGGCAACCGACATACGCGTTCAGCGACTCGATGCGGTGGACCAGTCCATTCTCCATCAGGAAATCCAACGCCCGATAGATCGTCGGCGGTGCCGCGCGGCGATGGGTCGTGCGCAACTCGTCCAGCAGGTCATAGGCGCCGATGGGCTCGTGCCGCTTCCAGATCAATTCCAGCACCTGGCGACGGATGTCGGTCAGCCGCGCGCCGCGGGCACCGCACACCGTTTCGGCACGGTCGATCGCATCTTCGATGCAATGGGCGTGGTCGTGGCTCTTGGGGGCGAACATCAGCCGGCCTTGGCCGCACTGGCGACAGGTGTCGTCGAGCCGACGACCGGGCAGCCGCAGATCGGGCAACGGTAAGCGGCGAGCGCACTCGCGATCCGGTCCGCACTCATGGTGCCGGCCAGGCGCGTCCGTTCCTCGGCCGCCAATTGCTCGTGGTATCCGTCGCCCGCCAGACGGCAGCGGTCGGCGTAGAGCCTGTGGGTGGCGACATCCATCGGCTGCTCGGTCCAGGCCCGGGCCGCCTCAGTGCCGACGAACAATCCCAACCCGCCCAGCGCAGTCGAACGCAGGAAACGGCGCCGGGCCAGCGATGGCAGCCGGTCGGATGGGCTCATGGCACTCCTTTTCGAGCGGTCGAGGGACGCCCGCCGATGTCTAAAGTAGGCGCGCGCTGCCTTAGGGTCAACGGATCGGCGCCCCTGGACGAACCGCGCGCGCGGCATAGCTTGGGGGCGGGCCAACACAAGGGAAGCACCATGGCACGTCTCGTCTGGATTACCGGAGCCAGCACCGGCATCGGCCATGCCTTGGCCGTCGCCCTGGCACGGGACGGCTGGACCGTCGCCGCCAGCGCGCGCGATGCGGATGCGCTCCGTCGGATGGCGGCGGAGAGCGCCGGTCGGGTTCACGCCTTCCCGCTGGATGTCACCGACGAACCATCGGTCATCACGACCCTGACGGCGATCGAGCAGACGCTGGGTCCGATCGACCTCGCCCTGTTCGCCGCCGGCACGCACCTGCCGATCAGCGCCGATCATTTCGATACCGGAAAATTCCGCAAGCTGGTCGAGGTCAACCTGATGGGCGTCGTGAATTGCCTGGGCGCCGTGCTGCCGGGCATGATCGCACGCCGCGCCGGCCAGATTGCGATCATCTCCTCCGTTGCCGGCTATTTCGGCCTGCCGACCGCGGCGGCCTATGGCGCTACCAAATCGGCGCTCATTACGCTCGCCGAGGCGTTGAAATTCGATTGCGACCGCCATGGCATCGCGGTGAGCATCGTCAATCCGGGTTTCGTGAAGACGCCGCTCACCGATAAGAACCCGTTTCCCATGCCGTTCCTGATCGGTGCGGAAGAGGCGGCGCGCCGCATCATCGACGGCCTCGCCACCAAGCGGTTCGAGATCGCCTTTCCGCGCCGCTTCGTCCTGATCCTGAAGCTGATCCGGCTGTTGCCCTATCGGCTGTTCTTCCCGCTGGTGGCGCGCGGGACCCGGACCGGATGATGCCGCAGATGACCCCTGGTCCGACCAGCGATCTCACAGACACCAGGCCGATCCCTGGCCCTGCCCGCTACGGGACAGGCGTTCCGCGACCCTAGTCCGAGGTCACTCTTCCGGGCAGGCGTTCCCGGAAGAACGCCAGGACGGCAGCATCGAAGTCCCGATGGAAGGCGACGCGGTCAAAGCCCGGCCGATCCGCACAAAGTTTCGGGAGGCTCGCGATCAGTTCGGCCGGGCAGGGCGTGAGAAAGGCGAAATGTCCCGCATCGACGACGAGATGGTAGTCAGGCTTGACCGGCAGGTTCCGGCCGACGGAGACGACGTATTCCGTGGTCACGCCGACCCTGTCCTCGGCGCTGAATTGGGATGCCCAGAGCTGGATCGGAACGCTCACGTCTCTCAGGCTCTCCGGGGTGAACATGGGACCGTAGCCCGGATCGGCGATGACGGCGGCCTTGATGCGCGGATCGTTGAGGAAGGCGTCGGGCGGGATATCGCCCGGTCGCTCGCCGCTCGGGCAAAGTGCGAAGCCGGTGCCGGGATCGGGTTTGCCGCCGATTGCGACGAGGCCGGTATAGCCGCCCCGGGAGAAACCGAAGAACCCGATCCTGTCCAAATCCAGCCGGGACCGGTCGGGCCACGCGGCAGACATGTAGTCGATCACCCGCCCGATGTCCCGAGGGCGTTCGGTCAGCACGGCGCTGGTACAGGCACGGCTCATGTCGGGGCCGCTATCCACCGGATGATTGATCGCCACGACTACGAACCCGGCGTCCGCAAGCGTCGCGGCGGTGTCGCGATGGCTGGTGAACTTCCCGCCGAAACCGTGGGAGATGACGACGAGCGGCAGCTTCTCTCCCGCGACCGGACAATCCTTGGACGCCGCGAGAGTGATGTGACCGACCTTGATTGCGGTCGGCGGGATCGGGCAGGGATACCAGACGGCGCCTGTCAGGGCCGATCCGCCTGAGATCGGGGGAATCTCGATGAATTGAACGCCGGCCGCGTGGGCCGCCGAGATTGCCAGGCAGAGCGCCACTGCCAGAAATGGGCCGGGAAAACGCATCGATCCTGCTCCTTGGTTCGGCCCGGAGGCACGGCGAGGTTGAACGGCTCGGGCACACACGCATCGGGCGTGCCAACGCGATCGGGCCGTTGATTTCAGTCTGGAATTTCCATTTCGAGTCGGAAGCCGCGCCGCCGTCCTGGCGAACTCCGCCATATTGTGGCGCATTCGGCGATCTCTATCCCGGGGAACGGCCCTCGCTTGCCCGTCGCTCGTGACCGCTTGACGACCACCCCCTGCCGTCCCCATGTTCATGGGGAACCCTCGAAAGAGGGTTCGAGTAGATGCTTGTTCTCAGGGCAGGGTGCAATTCCCGACCGGCGGTAGTCGTCTTCGTGAGAGGACGGGAGCCCGCGAGCGCTTCGAGGCCGCAAGGCGTCGAAGGTCAGCAGACCCGGTGAGATGCCGGGGCCGACGGTACAGTCCGGATGGAAGAGGACGAGTTGGCGACCTTCCGCGGGGAGTCTTTCCCGGTGGGCGGCCGTCCACGCCCACGGTTGATCCGCATGCTCGCGGGCCATCCCTGGTAACTCTTTGTCGCGCCCTGATTCAGGCTCGCCCCGAAATGGAGTGAGTGCCATGAATCAGAATGACAAGACCGCGCTGACCCTGGCCGATTTCGGTACGGCCGAATTGCGTGTCGAGCGGGCCGCGGCCCAGATCCGGGCCGGCGGCGGCGTGATCGTCGTCGATGACGAGGATCGCGAGAACGAAGGCGACATCATCTATGCCGCCGAGACGATTTCTCCCCAGCAAATGAACCTGTTGATCCGGTCCGGTTCGGGCATCGTCTGCCTGGTCCTGACCGAAGAGCGCACGCGCGCGCTCGATCTGCCGCCGATGGTCGCCCAGAACACCGGGCGCTACGGCACGCCCTTCACCGTCTCGATCGAGGCGAAGGAAGGGGTGACGACCGGCGTTTCGGCGGCCGACCGGGTGACGACGGTCCGGACCGCCATCGCCGACGGCTGCGTGCCCTCGGATCTGGCGCGGCCGGGCCATGTCTTCCCGCTGCGGGCGCATCCGGGTGGCGTACTCGCTCGGCGCGGCCACACCGAGGGGACGATCGAACTGATGCGCCTGGCGGGCGCCAAGCCAGCCGGCGTGCTGTGCGAGGTGATGAACGAGGACGGCACCATGGCGCGCCTGCCCGAACTGATGGAGTTCGCCAGGCTCCATGCCATGCCGATCGTCACGATCGAGGATCTGGCGGCCTATATCCAGCAACGCGCGGCCGCGTAGCGGGATCGGCGGGAAGGGCAACCTTCCCGCCGTTTTACCTGTATTTCGCCATCACGCGCACCAGATCGCCGCTATCGATCAGGCTCTGCTGACGCTGGTCGAAGGCGTCGATCAGGGCATCGACGGCCGGAAAACCGGACCGGATGCCGAAGCGGAATTCCGAGAGTCCGCCGCTGAGGAAGGGTGCGTCGATGCATTCGAGCACCTGGATGTTGCTCGCCTGCTTGGCATAGCGGGCGGCTTCCCGGCTCTGGATGACGATGTCGGCCCGATCGGCCGCGACCATCAGGAACGTCGTGCCGTCGTCCTTGACCGCCATGACGTTGGGCCAACCCTCCATCAGGGCTTTCGGCCAACTGTCGCCAAGCGTCACGGCGATGGTGAAGGCGCGGAGGTCGTCGAGCGACCGGATCTGGCGGATCTGCGCCGCCCGCGGGTTGCCCGGGGAAAAATGGATGACGGCCGAGTTCCGCGTGAAGAGGGGGCGTCGGGCAAACCGCATGTAATGCGCCCGCGCCGGCGTGGCGATCGTGACATGGGCATCGGCCTCGCCCGATCTGACCATCTCCTGGGATCGCGCCCAGGGAAAGCCGTCGAACTTGAAGTTCCAGCCGAGCGTGGCATTGATCGTATCCAGGCCGTCGACGATCATGCCGGTCATACGGCCGCCAGAATCCTTGAAGGCGACCGGTGGCGCCGATTCCGGAATTGCGACGATGATCGACGGCGCTGCCGGACCGCCTGCAAGAGCGCGACCGGCCCGCAGACATGCCAGTGCCGTCAATCCGGTCAGCATCGATCTGCGGGTAGTAGTCACGGCCGGAATGTCTTTTCCAATCAGCAACGACGGCTCTTCCGGCTTGATCGCGCCGTTCTCCGGCGCGTCGGTACCACGGCATCAGTCTGCGGCAAGCCGGGCCGTCCCGTAAGCCCTTGTTTCGGGCGCTATCGCCGTCGGATCGTGCAGCGCTCGCCGATCGAATCGCGATGCAGCGTCACGCGCGTGATGCCGGGCAGGCGCTGGGCCGCACGCTCGAAGATCCAGCTGCCGATGATTTCGAGCGTCGGGTTCTCCAGGCCGGGAATTTCATTCAGGGTTGTATGGTCGATCTCGGCGGCGATCCCGGCCAGCACCCGGTCGATCTCCGTGAAATCGACGATCCAGCCGAGCCGCGGATCGGGTGCGCCATCCAGGCTGACCTCGACCCGGAAGGAATGCCCGTGCAAGCGGCGGTACATATGCCCGTCCGGCATGTTCGGCAGGCAATGGGCCGCGTCGAAGCGGAATTCCTTGGTGATTTCGATATCGTAGGACAATTCAGGCGATCCCGATGATCTTGTGGGTCTGCAGCGACAGGCGCCAGCGCGGGTGGGTCAGGCAATAGTCGACGGCGGCGGCGGTGTTGGCCGCGCGGTCGGGCCCGTCCATCGGCTGCAGGAAGAAATGCTTGAAATCGAGGCGGCCGAGCAGGTCCAGGTCCTGGCCGGCCTGCGGATAGACCACTTTCAATTCATGGCCCCGCTTCGCCACCAGATCGGCTCCCTGCTTCGGGCTGACGCAGATCCAGTCGAGGCCGTAGGGCGGCACGACCGTGCCGTTGGTCTCGACCGCGATCTCGAAACCGTGGGCGTGCAGCGCCGCGATGAGGGCCTGGTCGAGCTGCAGCAGCGGCTCGCCGCCGGTCATCACGACATAGCGCCGCTCCGTCCCCGCCGGCCAGGCGGCCAGGATACGGTCGGCCAACGCTTCGGCATCGGCGAACTTGCCGCCGCCCACGCCGTCGGTGCCGACGAAATCGGTATCGCAGAATTGGCAGGTCGCCGACGCCCGGTCGGCCTCGCGGCCGGTCCATAGGTTGCACCCGGCGAAACGGCAGAACACGGCCGAACGGCCGGCCTGTCCGCCCTCACCCTGCAGGGTGTGGAACAGCTCTTTGACGGTGTAGGTCATGGATCCCACGCACAACAGCCATCGGCCTGAACGCCGACGCCGGCCGGGACCATAGCAAATCCCGACGGTCTTTGCTCATGCAGCCTCGCGAAACCCGCGTTGCATCAGCTCTTGCGGAAGAACATCGAGATCTGGCCGATCTCGATGCCGATTTTCGAGACCCGCGTGCGGGTGATCAGGGTCCGTGCGTCCTGCAGATACATGCGATCGTCGAACCGCACGACGACGATGCGGCTGCCCAGCTTCAGGCGGAAATCATAGATCCAGGAAAAGCTGCTGCCCGAAGCCGTGCCGGAGGCCAGGCCGACGACGTCGTTGGCGACGGCCTGGTAGCGCGCATCGTCCTGCTTGCGGATGCGCCAGACCCGGTGGTCGATCGACTGGTCGTCGTAGAGGAAATCCTCGGTCAGCACCAGGTCGCGACCGTCCCATCGGCCGTCGATCGTCACCTTGAACTGGCGGCGCAGATTGCCGAATCGGTCCTGAAAGATGCCCCAGGCGCGCGTCGGCCCCAGGAAATAGTCTTCGAGCACCAATCGCTGCCGCGACGGTGCTGCGTCGGCCAATGCCGAGCGCTGTTCAAACATCTTTCATGGCCCCCGCCGTTCGACCAGCGATCTAGGGCGTGCTCAGGGTTTGGCGAGGGCGATCTGCAGCACGTCGATGCCGCCCGAGAGAAAACCCGCTTCGCAGTAGCTGAGGTAGTAACGCCACAGGCGGCGGAACCGCTCGTCGAACCCCATCTGGGCGATTTCCGGCCAGGCGCCGTCGAAGCGCTGGCGCCAGGTCGCGAGCGTGCGGGCATAGTCGCGGGCGAACCCCGCCTCGTCGAGCCAGGCGAGGCCGGTGGTCGACGCCAGGCTCTTCAGTGCACCCGGCGACGGCAGCATGCCGCCGGGAAAGACGTGACGCTGGATGAAATCGGCGCTCTTGCGATATTGCTCGAAGAACCGGTCGGCGATGGTGATGGCCTGGACCGCCGCGATCCCACCGGGCTTCAGGCGGGCGTTCAGGGTCTGGAAATAGGCCGGCCAATATTGCTCGCCTACCGCCTCGATCATCTCGATCGAGGTGATCCGGTCGTAGGTGCCTTGGACGTCGCGATAGTCGATCAGCTTCAGCTCGACCAGGTGGCTGAGGCCGGCCCGTTCGATGCGCGCGCGGGCGAATTCCAGCTGGGACGGCGAGATGGTGATGCCGGTGACCCGGCAACCGTGGCGGCTCGCGGCATACTCGGCGAACCCGCCCCAGCCGCAGCCGATTTCCAGCACGTGATGCTCCGGCAGCAGGCCGAGCAGCGCGGTGATCCGGCCGTATTTGGCATCCTGCGCCGCTTCGAGGTCGGTGTTCTCGTCGGCATAGATGCCCGAGGAATAGGTCATGCTCGGGTCGAGCCAGCGCTGGTAGAAGCTGTTGCCCAGGTCGTAGTGCTGCTCGATGTTGCGGCGTGCACGGGTCTTGGTATTCGCCTTCATGGCGTGCAGCACGCGATTGACGAAGCGCGCGACCAGCCCGCCCTGCAGCTGCTTGTGCGACAGCACGTCCTCGGCCAAGGCCGCCAGCTCCAGCAGGGCCGTGAGGTCGCTGGTCTCCCAATCTCCATCCATGAACGCCTCGGCGAAGGCGACGCCGCCGCCGAACAGGAACCGGTAGGCAGAGTTCGCCCGGTTGAACAGCAGATCGGCGGCAGGACCGGGCGCGGCGCCGCGGAAGCGATAGCGCCGGCCATCGGGCGCCTGGATGGTCAGGTTGCCTAGCGGCAGGCCATCGGCCATGCGGATCAGGGCGCGCAGCCCGTACGGCAGGCCGGCACGGGAAGGGTTGCTGGGATCGGCGCTGGTCATCGGCGGTCTCATGTCCTGGTCGCAGAGGTTGCCGGCACGAGGCCCGGTCCGTAGGTGATTTCGACCGGCGGCAGTGCCGGCCGCGCCTGGAATTTGGCGCCCTTGCGCCACAGCCGCAGCGCCTCCCAATGGATCGCCGCCATGACCTTGACCGTCATCAGCGGATAGCGCAGCAGGGCGCGCACGAGCGTGCGGTCGTCGAACGTGGCGGCCTTGCCGCTGAGGATCGCATGCAGTGTCTGGCCGTCCTTCGCGCGCTGGCGGATGGCGACCATCAGGCGCTCGGCCGGCGGCAGCACGCGGAACCGGTAGTCGCCTTCGAGTTCGATGAAGGGCGAGACGTAGAAGCGCTTGGCGCAGGCCTGCTCGACGATGCCCTCGCTGCCGGGACGGACCGGCTCCAGATAGCAATGGCGCTCGCCGAACGTGTTGCTGACCTCGTAGAGGATCGCGGCCAGCTGCCCGTCGGGTGCCTCGCAGAAGAACACGCTCAAGGGGTTGAAGACATAGCCCCAGAGGCGCGGGAAGCAGAGCAGGCGGATGCGGCCACCCCAGGCATGCTTGAGCCCGGCCGCCGCCAGGTGCTCCTCGACCCACGGCCGCAGCGACGAGCCGTCCCGGGGGCCATGGTCGCGATCGTGAAACGAGAACAGGTTGGGCCGATTGTAGGAAAACAGCTGCAGGCGGCGACCGAGCGTTTCCAACCGGTCGAGATCGACCAGGATCGAGAACACCCGGTAGGTGAAGCGATGCCGCACGGTGCCGAGCCGTCGGTGCATCACGTCGCCGAAATAGATCGTCCCGTCGGTCATGCCCTGCTCATGCGGCGTCTTCGAACGCGGTCAGCGCGGGTGCCCCGTCCAGCGGCCAGACCGCGTCGGCGGCGAAGGCCGGCGCGGTCCGCCAGGGCGGTTCGACGCCCAGCGCCCGGGCAACCGCCAGGCCGGCGGAAAAGCCGTCCTCGTGGAATCCCCAGCCGCAATAGCTGCCGCAGAACCAGACGCCGCCCGCACCCTGCAGGCCCGGCAACCGGCGCTGCGCCGCCATGGCGCGCTGATCGAACACCGGATGATCGTAGAAAAATTCGCGCTCGACCAGTGTCGGATGCGGCTCGTCGATCGGATTGAGCGAGACGAACAGGTCGGGCGCGTCGCCCAGGCTCTGCAGCCGGTTCATCCAGTAGGTCACCGACACCGAGGCGGCCGAGGGGTTGGCCTGCTCGCGCGCCAGGTAGTTCCAGCTCGACCAGACCCGGCGCCGGCGCGGCATGAGCTTGGGGTCGCGATGCAGGATCGCCCGGTTCCGCTGGTAGCGGAAGCTGCCGATGATCTCGGCCTCGCTCGGCGATGCGTCGACCAGCATCCTGGCGGCCTGGTCGCCATGGCACGCGAGCACCACCTGGTCGAAATGCTGGGTCAGGCCGGACCGCTCGGTCACCTCGACCCCGCGGCCCGTACGGCGGATTGCCTGGACCGGCGCACCAAGGCGAATGCGGTCGGCGAACGGGGCGGCGAGGCGGGCGACATATTCGCGGCTGCCGCCGTCGACAGTGCGCCAATCGGGCCGGTCCGATACTTTCAGCAGCCCGTGATTGTCGCAGAAGCGCACGAAGCTGGTGACCGGGAATTCCAGCATCTGCTCGGCCGGGCACGACCAGATCGCAGCCGCCATCGGCAGCAGATGCTGGTTGATGAAGCGCCGGCTGTAGCGGTGGCGATGCAGGTAGGCCCCGAGCGTCGGGCTGTCCGCGTCCGGCAGGGTCAGCACTGCCGGCGCCTGCCGATAAAAGCGCAGGATCTCGGCGACCATGCCGTAGAAAGCGGGCTTCAGCAGGTTGCGGCGCTGGGCGAACAGGCCGGCCACCGTGTCGCCGGCATATTCCAGCCGGCCGTCGTCGAACGACAGGCCCAGGCTCATGATGCTGCGCTTGGTCCGGACCCCCAGATGGTCGAACAGCCGCGTCAGGTTGGGATAGTTCAGCTCGTTATAGACGATGAAGCCGGTATCGACCGCTACCGGGCCCGACGGCCCCGCCACGTCGACCGTGTTCGAATGCCCGCCCAGCCGCTCGGCCGCTTCGTAGACCGTGATCTCGTGCTGCCGGTTCAGCAGCCAGGCGCAGCCCAGGCCCGAAATGCCGGCGCCGACCACCGCGATCCTCATGGGCGGCACCGGCCGAGGAAAACCAGGCAAGGCGAAGATGCTGTCATGGCTGCGATCCGTTCAAGCTTGCAAAGGCGGCCAGGGCACGATCGCGCCCGGCCATCAGGTCGATCATCGGAGGAGGATACGCAGCGGCACCGGCCTTGGATGTCCGGCGCGCCGAAGATTCGTTGCCGGGCTCGTGGATGCGGTCGCCGTCGATACCGGCCAGTTCCGGGACCCAGCGACGGATGTAGTCGCCGTTCGGATCGAACTTCCTGCCTTGCAGCAACGGGTTGAAGATGCGGAAATAGGGCGATGCGTCCGCCCCCGATCCGGCGACCCACTGCCAACTGGCGGCATTGCTGGCCGGGTCGGCATCGACCAGCGTATCCCAGAACCAGCGCTCGCCCTCCTGCCAGGGCTGCAGCAGATGCTTGATCAGGAAGCTGGCGACGATCATGCGCACCCGATTGTGCATCCAGCCGGTCGCCCAGAGTTGCCGCATGCCGGCGTCGACGATCGGGTAGCCGGTCATGCCGCGCTGCCAGGCTTCCAGCGCCTGCCGGTCCGGTTCCCATGGGAAACCCGCGAACTGCATCTTCAGCGGCTGCCGGGCGATTTCCGGATTGTAATAGAGCAGGCTGTAGGAAAACTCGCGCCAGCCGATCTCGGAGAGGAAGGTTTCGGCATCGGCATCGGCATCGGGCGGCCGCCTGACGGTTGCCAGGTGATGATGGAGCGCATGCCAGATCTGGCGCGGCGAGATTTCCCCGAACCGCAGATGAGGCGACAGGCAGGACGTGCCGTCCTTGTCCGGCCGGTCCCGATCGGTCTTGTAACCCCGCAGCCGGTCTTGAAGGAAATGGTCGAGCCGGTCCGCGGCACCGGCTTCTCCGGGTTGCCACATCGGGCCGAAGCCTTTCGCCCAGTCAGGTTTCGTCGGCAGCAGCGCCCAACCGTCGAGATCGTCGCTCTTCGGCGGGTGGGCCGGGCCGCGGATCCTGGTCGGCGCCGCGAGCGGTGCCGGGGGCTCGGACTGCGATCGGCAGAACCGCCAATATTGGGTGAAGACCTGGTAGGGTCGGCCGCTCTTGTTCTCGATCGTCCAGGGCTCGAACAGCAGGCTGGTGTTGAAGCTCCTGGCCTCGATCCCGGCCTGGGCCAGCCGCGATTTCACCGCCTTGTCTTCTTCGATTTCCGCGGCCGCATAGCGCCGGCCCCAATAGACGCCGGCGGCACCGACCTCCGCAGCCAGCGCCTCGATCGCCCGGCCCGGATGCCCGTCGCGCCTTAGGATCAGCGGGCTCCCGCAGCGCTTCAGATCGCGGGCGAGGGCGGTGAGGCTGTGATGGAGCCACCAGCGGCTGGCCCCGCCCGGCGCCAGGGCGTGGTGGCCATCGTCGAGCACGTAGACCGGCAGCACCGGATGACCCGTGTCGACCGCGGCGGCGAGCGCCGGCTGGTCCGCCAGGCGCAGGTCCTGGCGCAGCCAGACGATGATCGGCGGTCTGGTCCGTTCGGCTTCTTTGTGCGGGGTCGGCATGGGCGGCGGGCTCGCTGTCGGTCAGGCCAGCGACATAGCGGACGAAACCCGCGCGGCAAGCCCCCCGCCGTGCGATCACGCGCCCAGGACGAACAACCAGAGTGTGGCGACGAACCCCAGACCCCACACGACCGACCGCAGCGTCGCCTTGTCCGCCAGATAGAGGGCGGTATAGACGACGCGCAACAGGATGAAGGCGCCGGCCAGCAGGTCGATCCGTTCTTGACGTGCGTGGGTCAGCTCGGCCACGAGCACGGCGGCGGCGAAAATCGGGAAGATCTCGAAATGATTACGGTGCGCCCAGTCGCCGCGTTGCTGCCAGCCGCTCTGCGCCTCGAGCCAGGCCCTGGGCTTGTGATTGTCGAACCGCCGAGCGCCGGCCCGCTTGACGAGGACGATCGTGAGGTAGGGCAGCATCGCCGCCGCGAGGATCATCCAATAGGCGAAGAACATGACCGGTTGCTTTCCTGGTTCTGGTTGCCGGGCGGCTATCCCCTCGGCAGTTCGCCGCCCAGATTGAAACGGACTGCCGGATGGAACAGGCGCGGGAGCTCGAGCGTCGCATCGCGCGCCCGGCGCATGGCGACGAAGGCGGCCTCGTCGATCCCATCGTGGACATGGGTGTTGCCGGCCCGCTCATCGGGCACCGAGGTCATCCAGTCGGGGCGGCGGGTCACCGGCGGATAATCGTGCCCGACGAACAGCCGGGTCGCCTCGGGCAGGCCCAGGATGCGGCGGATCGAGCGGTAGAGCATCGCGGCGTCGCCGCCGGGGAAATCCGCCCGGGCCGTGCCGCAGTCGGGCATGAACAAGGTGTCGCCCAGGAAGACCGCGTCACCGATCAGATAGCTGATGCAGGCCGGCGTGTGGCCGGGTGTCGCGAGCGCGGTCGCGGCGAGGCCGCCGATGCGGAATGTCTCCTCCGGCTCGAACAGATGGTCGAACCCGAGTGCGCCGGCCGGATCGAGGGCGAAAGCCTCGCGGAATGCCGTGTGCACCTGACGTACGCCGGCGCCGATCGCACGATTTCCGCCCAGGCGCTGCTTCAGATAGGCGCCGGCCGACAGATGGTCGGCATGGATGTGCGTCTCCAGCAGCCATTGGACGTCGAAGCGACGCCGCTCGACCATGTCGGCGATCCGGTCGGCATTCGGGGTCGAGGTGGCACCGGTGGCGAGATCGAAATCGAGCACGGGATCGATGATGGCGGCGGCCCCGGTCTGCGGATCGGCCACCAGGTAGGAGACGGACTTCGTCGTCTCGTCGAAGAAGCCGGTGACATCGGGCGTCATCGCATGCTCCCTTGGGTCAGCCGAACGGCAACAGCTGCGGCTCGGCGCGGGCTTTTGGAAACGGTACCATGGTCAGCCGCGTCTTGCCCGCGAGATAGGCGGCGAAGCCCGTGGGGAACAGGTCGGAAATCGCCGGATCGCGGACGTCGAGGCCGCCGGTATAGGCGCCGAATGCCGGCAGGATCACGCGGGTCTCGTCCGCGACGAAACAGCGGCAGGTCAGGCGGCGGCCGTGGATCGAGATCCCTGCCTTGGGATGGAAGTGGCCGCTCAGCTCGCCCGCGGCGGCGTGGCGGACCGCTTCGTGGCGGAGGGTCAGCGGACCAAGGGTCAGCACATCGGCGACGGCCCGACCGCCGAGCGCGGGGCCGGGTGCCGGATCGTGATTGCCGGCGACCCAGACCCAGTCCTGCCGTTCGACCAGGGCTCGAAGATGGACGGCATCGTCGTGGCACAGATGATCGGCGCCGTGGCGGTCGTGAAACGAATCGCCCAGCGCTACGACCCGTGCGGGCGCCATGCGCCCGATCAACGCCCCCAGTGCGGCAAGCGTCGCCCGGGTGTCGTACGGCGGCAGCAGCGCGCCGCGCCGGGCGAAGGCGGCCCCTTTCTCGAAATGCAGATCGGCGACGATCAGGGTGCGCTCGTCCGGCCACCACAGCGCGCCGCTCGGATCGGCGAACAGCGTGGTGCCGGCGAGCGAGAGGGCGATCGGTTTCATGACGGGGGCGAGGTCGGGACTGAGCGCGTTCACAAGCGCGTTGTTACGGCATCGCGCGCACGGATGCCAGTGCGACTCGACCCCGGCTATTCCGCTTCCGCCGCCACCGCCCCGGATTGGCGCGTCGCCCCGTCCGGCGCCAAGACCGGCGAACGGGCTTCGAGCACCGGGGCGATCGAGCGCTGGCAGTCGAGCACGGCCACGGCGGCGAGCAATTGCGGGTCGCCCGGCTTGGCCGCCGCGGCATGGCCGGCTGCGAGACAAGCGGTCGAGGCCGGCGGCGGCCGGTCGGCGACGGTTTCGATCTCGGCCGGTGGCCGCAAGGCGCCGGGCAGAGTAGCCTCATGGCCGGCGTAGGTCTCCTCCAGCCCGGCCACGGTCAGGTCGGGAACCAGGCCGTCGCTCTGCAGCCAGGCGCCGGACGGGCGGCGCAGGAACCACCCGGTCGCGACCAGGGTGCGGCCGTCGGGCAGGGACTGATGGCCTTGGGATATGCCCTTGCCGAAACTGCGCGTGCCGATCAGCGTCGCACGGCCATGGTCGCGCAGCGCCGCCGCCAGCACTTCGGCCGCCGACGCGGTGTCGGCGTCGATCAGGACGACGACGGGTATCGAGCGCGGCAGGCCGGCCGGCGCGCGGGCGACGTGATGTTCATCCGGATGGCCGACACTCCAGAACGTGGCGAGCCAGGCGCCGTTCGGCAGCAGCAGGCCGGCGGCATCCTCCGCCTCCGAGATCAGGCCGCCCAAGTTGCCGCGCAGGTCCAGGACCAGACCGCGCGGGGCCGGTTGGGCCGCGAACAGGCGGGCGGCCTGATGGCGCAGTTCCTGGCCGGCATCGCGGGTGAAGGCATTGAGCCGCAGTACGGCGACGTCGCCCACGACGCGCGCCTCGACGCGTGGAATGCTGACTTCGTTGCGCGGCACGGCCAGATGCAAGCGCTTGCCCTGCCGGTCGACGTCGAGCTTGGCCACGCTTGCCGTGGCGTCGCCGTGCGACAGCTTGGTGAAGGCTTTGTCGGTGAGGCTGCGGGCATCGGTGCCGTCGAACTTCGTGATGACGTCGCCGACTACGAACCCGGCACGGGCGGCCGGGCTGTCCTGGTACAGGCGGGTGACCTGATAGCCGGCGGGCGCCGTGCGGACCTGGAAGCCCAGGCCGCGGTAATGTTCTGCCGTGTCGGGCAGCTTGTCCCAGACTGCTTCGGCGCCAGGCTGTTCCAGCTTGGAATGCGGGTCGAGCGCGCCGGTCATCGCGGCGATCGCGGCGTCGGACAGACGGTCGGCATCGAGGCCTGGCCTGGCTTCGAGCGTGTGCAAATGATCGAGCAGCGCCGTTTCGATCGGGTTCACGGTGTGCGGTGGCGCCCGTTGCGGCCAATCCGGCCGGGGTGCCGCGCCGGGCTTCACCTCAGGCGCGCGCTGGTCGACGACGGCATCCATGCCTTCGCGCGCGGCGGCGGCCAGCACCGCGGGGTCGACCGGCACGACGTAGCCGCGGAGCGTCAGGCGCCAGGCGGCATCGAGCCGGGCTTCGGGACCGCTCAAGGGCGATGTGGGTGGCTCCGACGGCCGATCGACGCAACCGGCGAGTCCGCCCAGGGCAATGACGAGGGCTGCAAGGTGCAAGCGCGCGCTGTGCATCGTGACGTCTGGCTCCCGACCCATTGCCCGTGAACGAGTGGGAATGGTCGGTTACAGAGGTAAACAGGGGGTTCACGCTGGGGCAGCAAATCGCTGCGGTCGGTTGTCACGGGCAAAGTTTTTTGTCTCGCCGGCGAAAGTGCGCCGTAAGATCCGCCAATCGACAGGCATCGGAGGGTCCCATGAAGCTCAGCGCACGCAATCAGCTCAACGGCAAGGTCGTCGCGGTCACGAAAGGCCAGACCACGGCCCATGTCCGCATCGATATCGGCGGCGGCGTGATCGTGACCTCGTCGATCACCAACGAGGCGGTCGACGATCTCGACCTCAAGGTGGGCGATACCGCGATGGCCGTGATCAAGGCCTCCGACGTCATGATCGGGAAATAGGATCGCCATGCGTCGCCTTCTGCCCGTATTGCTGGCGATGGGCCTGCTGTTCGGCCCTTCGATCGGCTGGGCGCAGGTGGCGGTTACCGGCGCGGTCGACAAACCGCTGACCTTGTCGGCGGCCGATCTGTCCGCGGAACCGCTCGTCACGCTGCATATATCGTTCAACACCAGTCACGGCGCCGAGGCGGCGGAGTACGCTGGCGTGCCGCTCTGGACCGTGCTGCAGCAGGCTGGTCTGGTCGATAGCCAGGCCAAAGGCGGCCATCTGCGCCACGGCATTCTCGTCACCGGCGCCGATGGCTACGGCGTCCTGCTGTCGATCGGCGAGCTAGACCCGGAATTCGCCAACGTCCAGGCGATCCTCGCGATCCGCAAGGACGGCCAGCCGCTGGCCGGTGACGAAGGCATCCGGCTGGTCGTTCCCGGCGACAAGAAAGGCGGCCGCAGCGTGCGCCACGTCGTGAAGATCGAGGTGCAATAGCCGGCGCTGGAAACGGAATTCAGGGCGTGCCGGACGCCAGCGGACCGTGCTCTTCGAACGCAGGAGAAAAGGCCGGTGCCGCGACGTCTGCCCCCGCCAGGGTCAGGTGATAGTAGTCGATGTAGAGTGGCGCGCCGTCCGCAGACAGCCGGCAGGCGTTCGTATCGCACAGCCGATCCTGCGGGTGGACGCGGTTCACCGTCGGATGATCCCGGACAATCTGTTCGAACAAGTTCAGAACGAACTGCTGGCGCGTCTGGTAGTAGGGCCTGGGCCAGGTGAAATCCGCCCAATCCTGCCCGTGATAGGCCAGGCGCGCGAGCGACGAGGGGACGGCGACGCCGACGTCCGGCACGGGATCTGCCAGGATGACCCGGCGCCCGGCTTTGACCAGCTGGGCGACGATGTCGGTGAACTGGGTGGCGAACAGCGCCTCCCGTTCCGTGCGCTCGTTCGGGTGCAGCACCGGCAGGCCGAGTTCCAGGGCACCTTCGACCCGCCCTCTGCCGTGGTCGTCCGACACAGACCCATAGATCGTGTTGATATATTCGGCGGCGATGATGACGGTCTTCAGGCGCGGATCGGCGACGATCGCGTTCAACGCCGCGCGCGTATACCTGTCGCAGCGCCCGCCCGGCGAGGGAAAGCCCAGCACAGGCCGGCAGCCGGCCAGGGCGAACAGCCGGAAGGAGCGGCCCGACCGCTGGGCGATCTTGCCGATCCCCGGCGCCAGGGCGGCGGCCTGGCTGTCGCCCCAGAAGGCGACTTCCGGCTCGACGCCGGGCGCGCCGTAGATGCAGCCGCCGACCGGCCCGTCGCCGAAGGTCGCGAGCAGGCATTCCTGGCGGCGCGGGTCGGAATCGTCGGCAGCGGCGGCCAGTTGCACGACCTCCGCCGGCAGCCGGCCGGGCAACCCGTCCGAGTGGCCGAGCACCAGGCCCGTGAAACCCAGGGCGCCGAGCGGCACCAGCGCTCGGCTCAAGCGCCATCCCGGCCCACGGACGGCGTGCTGTCGCAACGGACGCTCGATATACCGCCAGGACAAGGTGGCGACCACGCCGGCCAACAGCAGAATGGCCAGGCTGGCCGCGAGCGGCAGGTCGTAGACGTGCCAATAGCGGGCGAAGGCCAGCAACGGCCAGTGCCAGAGATAGAGCGAGTAGGAAATCAGGCCGATGAACACGATCGGGCGGGTGGACAGCAGCCGGCCGACCAACGTCGTACCCTGGTTGCCGGCATAGATGACCATCGCGGCGCCGAGGCAGGGCAGCAGGCCAACGACCGGCAGTGGCTCGTAGCCCGACACGGCGATGGCGATGACCAGCAGGCCCAGCAGCGCCGCGCCCTGCCGCAGGAGCGGTCCGCGCAGCGGCTTCGTCGCCGGCAGGGAGATCAGGACCCCGCAGAGGAATTCCCAAGCCCGGCAGGGCGTCAGGTAGAACCGCGTCATCGCCGTGTGGATCAACGCCGACAGCAGGAAGGTCGCGGCCAGAAGGGCCAGGATGACGGCGACGCTATGGCGCCGGGCATGGCGATGCAGCAGGTAGATCACCGCCGGCATGACGAAATAGAATTGCTCTTCCACCGCCAGCGACCAGGCATGCAGCAGGGGGTAGAACTGCGTCGACGGCGCGAAATAGTCTTGGGTCCAGCGCCAGAGTTCGAGGTTGGAACCGCCGACGACGGTCCAGGCCAGGTTGTTGCCGAACGCGATCAGGTCCTGGGGTGTGAAGATCGCGAGGCTCGCGGTCGTGGTCGCGGCCAATACCGGCAGGAGCGCCGGCACGAGGCGTCGAGCGCGACGACGATAGAACTCGCCGAAGGAAAAGCGGCCTGCCGCGCTTTCGCGCCAGAGCAGGCCACCGATGACGAAGCCTGAAATGACGAAGAAGATGTCGACGCCGGCGTAACCGCCGGCGAACCCTGGAATACCCGCATGAAACAGAAGGACGGAGAGAATTGCGATGGCCCGCAGTCCATCGACGTCGGCCCGATAGCTCAATTCACCGTCCCAATTGCCCGAATGAGGGATGCCTCGACGCGCCTGTAGAGCGTCGGTCCGGAAGGTGCAGTCCCGATCGGCGATGGCACGTCACGAAGCCCGATCGGCGCTGAGCGCCTCCAGCCCCATCCGGTAGTCCGGATAGATGAGGTGCACGCCCAGTTCCTCCTTGATCAGCCGGTTCGAGACGCGCTTGTTGTCGGCATAGAAGCTGCGGGCCATCCGGCTCAAGCCCGCCTGGTCGAACGGCACCGCCGGCGGAGGGGCGACGCCCAGCAGGTCGCAGGCGAAGGCGATGACCTCGTCCGGCGGTGCCGGGTTGTCGTCGCAGACGTTGTAGATCGCGCCGGGACGCGGGCGGGCGATCGAGGCGGCCAGGACCTGGCCGATGTCCTCGACATGGACGCGGCTGAACACCTGGCCGGGCTTGACCACCCGTTGGGCCCGACCGGCACGGACAGTGTCGAGCGCGCTGCGCCCGGGGCCATAGATGCCGGCCAGCCGGAACAGATGGACGGGCACGCGCGGCAGCAGTGCCGACCAGGCCGCCTCGGCGTCGCGGCGGCGCTGCCCGCGTTCTCCGGTCGGGGCGAGGGGGCTCGCCTCGTCGACCCAGTCGCCGTCCCGATCGCCATAGACGCCGGTGGTCGAGAGATATCCGACCCAGTCGAGCCCGGGATGCCGCGCGATGGCCGGCGCCCATAGCGCCAATGTCGGGTCGCCCGTGGCGTCGGGCGGGACGGATGCCAGCAGATGGGTCGCGCCCGCGATCAGCCCGTCCGGATCGGCCGGCGGCCGATCGCCGTCGGCGGCGACGGCATCGATGCCGTCGGCGCGCAGGGCCGCGGCCTTGTCCGCCTCCCGGCAGGTGCCGGCGATCTGCCAGCCATCCGTCCGCAGACGGCGGGTGAGCGCCAGGGCGGTATAGCCGAGGCCAAAGCAGAACAGGCGCGGCACGGGCGCTCAGTCCTTGATCGAGAGGAAGCGGCTGGGCGCATCGCCCTCGTTGTTGCGCCAGCCCGTGACCCGCGGCTTCACCAGATAATTGTTGGCATAGGAAAACAGGGGAATGATCGGCACGTCGTCCATCAGGATGCGCTCGGCCTTTTCCGCCAGCGCGTTGCGCGTCGGCCAATCGAGGGCGACGCGGGCCTGGTGGATCAGCGCGTCATAGGCCGGGTTGGCGTAGGCAGACGAATTGAAGTCGCCGGCGTCGGTCTGGTTGATGCGCAGATACTGCACCGGATCGTCGAAGTCGATCTGGAAGCCGAGCGAGCCGATCTCGTAGTTCTGGCGCCGGAGATTGGTCAGCAGGACCTGGAATTCCTGGTTGTCGAGCGTGACTTCGACCCCGAGGTTGGTCTTCCACATGCTGGCGATTGCGGACATCAGGCTGCGGATTTCCTCGTTGGTCGTATAGCTGATCGTGAGTTTCAGCGGATTGTCCGGGCCATAGCCGGCCTCGGCCATCAGTTCCTTGGCGCGCTTGATGCGATCGGCGAGGGAGGCGCCGGTGAAGCGGAATTTCTGCGGCTCGTAGCCGTGGCTGCTGATCACCTCGGGCGTGAAGCTGTAGGACGGTTGCTGGCCGCGCACGATGATCTTGCCGGTTATGGTTTCGCGGTCGATGGTCATGGCCAGCGCCTCGCGCAGCCGGACGTCGGTGCCGAGCGGCGCGCGCTTCATGTTGACCGGCATGAAATAGGTCGCGCGCGCGGTGCCGGTGTGCAACTCGTTCGGATAGTCCTTGCGCAGGGACGCCAACTGTCGGGTCGGTGCGCGCGTGATGTCGAGATCGCCCGACAGGTAGCGCTTCAAGGCGGTGCCGTCTTCATCCGAGACGACGTGATCGACCTCGTCGAGCTTGATGGCGGCGGCGTCGTAATAGTCCGGGTTCTTTACCAGCACGATCTGATCGTGCGGCACCCAGGATTTCAGAAGGAACGGACCGTTGGTCACGACGATGCCCGGCCGCGTCCAGTCGGACGGGTGCGCCTCGATCGTGGCCCGATGGACCGGATAGACGAAGCGCTGGGTCATCAGTTCCGGCAGCACCAGGTTGGCGGTGGCCAGATGGATGGTGAAGGTGAAGGGATCCGGCGCCTCGACGCCGAGCTTGGCCAGATCCTTTTCCCTGCCGCCGTTGATGGCCTCGGCATTGACGATATCGCGCACCGCGTCGATGTCGCCGGCGGCGGTCTTGGGATCGACCAGGCGACGGAAGCCGTAGAGGAAGTCGGCCGATGTGACGGGATCGCCGTTCGACCATTTCACGCCATGGCGCAGGTGGAACACGTAGGTGAGGCCGTCGGGCGAGACGTCCCAGCGCTCCGCGACACCCGGCGCCGGATGCTTGTTCGCGTCCCAGATGGTCAGGCCTTCATAGAGATCCTGCTCGACCTGGGCATCCTGGATGCCGGTGGACTTCTGCGGGTCTAGCGTTTCGACCTCGGCCTGGTTCCAGCGTCGCAGCACTTCCGGCCCTGCCGCGTCGGCGCCGACGCCGGCCGTCGCCGCCAGCATGGTTCCGGCGATCAAGAAACCCCAGCGCCCCAAGCTTGCCATCATTCCATGTCCGTTGTTTAACCCGAGAAGCATTCCGCCGGCCGTCCGGCCCGTCCGTCCATCGAAAGTCACCTATGCCACGTTCGTCGCTCTTCCACCATTCATGGTCCTACCGACCGGCGATCAAAACCCTGGCCGCGGTGTCGCACCTGATCGTGGGCACGGCGGCCGTCCTGGTCCCGGCGACCGCATTCGCCGATACCGACCTCAGGAACGATGCGGCCAGCTACGAGCGCTGCATGAACACCGCGCGCAAGGAGCCGGCCGACGGGTTCGAAATGGCCTCGGTCTGGAAGGAGCATGGCGGCGGGCTGCCGGCCGAACATTGCGCCGGTGTCGCGCTGATGGGCCTGAAGCAATATGCGCTGGCCGGCGACCAGCTCGAGACCCTGGGCAAGGAGATGGTGCGCGAGGCGCCGTCGCTGCGCGCCCAGGTGTTGTCTCAGGCCGGCGAGGCTTGGCTGCAGGCCGGCGAGGCCGCCAAGGCGCGGGCCGATTTCACCGCGGCGATCGGGCTCGATTCCAGGGATGCTTCGCTGTTGATCGGTCGCGCCCGGGCCTATGCCGCGGTCAAGGATTACAAGATGGCCAAGGAGGACCTGAACCATGCGCTGGCCGGCGGCGCTGCGCGTGGCGAGGTGCTGACCTATCGCGCCGCCGCCAACCGGCTGTCGGGCGATCTGGCGGCCGCGCGCAAGGACGCCGACGATGCGGTGGCTGCCGCACCGGACTCGGCGGACGGCTGGCTGGAGCGGGCGAACATCCGCCGGCTGCAGAAGGACGACAAGGGCGCCCGGGCCGATTGGATCAAGGTGCTGGAACTGGCGCCGGATTCGCCGGCCGGCGATGCCGCGCGCGACAATCTCGCGACGATGGACGTGCATGTCGAGCCCGCGCCGAAGCCGTGATGCCTATTCGGGGCGGCGACAGCACGCCTCGATGTTGTTGCCGTCCGGGTCGCGCACGAAGGCGCCGTAATAGTCCGCGTGATAGTGCGGACGCGGTCCCGGCGCGCCATTGTCCGTGCCGCCGGCCGCCAGCGCCGCCTGGTGAAACGCCGCGACCGTCGCCCGATCGGGCGACGCGAAGGCGACGTGGACCGACCGCGCCGGCTGCGGACCGGTCCCGATCCAGAAGAACGGCCGGCCGGGCGTGCCGAAGCCGGCATGGGCGTCGGCCCCGGTCTGCTCGGCCGTGATCTCGAACAGCAGCGTGATGCCGAGCGGGGCTAATGCCATCTGGTAGAACGCCTTGGCCCGCTCGAAGTCGCTGACCGCGAGGCCGACATGATCCAGCATGCTTTGCTCCAATCGTCGTTTCTAATCCGTGACCGACAGATACCGGCTCTGGGCGTAGACCACGTTCGCGCGCCAGCCGACGACGCGCTTGTGCACCAGGGTATGCCAGAGGATATCGGTCGTCGGAATGATCGGCATGTCGGCCATCATCTGCCGCTCGGCCTGCTCGAACAGGCGGTTTCGCGTCTCGATCGTGGTCGCGACCCGCCCTTCGTCGTACAGCCGGTCGAACTCGGCGCTCTTGTAGCCCGGATAATTGTAGGACGCGTTCCGCGAGATGTAGTTGATCAGGGCGTCTTCCGGCTCGTTATAGAGCCCGTATTCGCCCATGGCGCCGATCTCGTAGTCCTTCTGCTGAACCTTGCTCAGGTAGACCTGCCATTCCATGTTCTCCAGGGTTGCCTCGACGCCGATCGGCTTCCACATGGCGGCGATGGCGAGCAGCTGGGTCCGGGTCTGGTCGTTCGTCGCGTAGATGATCGAGACCTTGAGCGGGTGGTCCGGCCCGTAGCCGGCTTCCTTCATCAACTCCTTGGCCTTGGCCACGCGCTCGGACTGGCTAAGGCTCTTGAAGAACACCGGCTGGGAGACGTAGCCGGGCATCACCGGCGGGATCAGCGCGTAGCTGGGGATGTTGCCGTCCGGGATGATCTTCTGGGTGATGGTCTCGCGGTCGACGGCCATGCTCAGCGCCTGACGCAGCCGCAGATCCTGCGACAACGGGCCATGGACCATGTTGATTGTCAGGAAATTGTGTGAGTTGACCGGCGCCTCCAACAACTCTCCGGGATAGGCGACCTTCAGCCGCTTCAGCTCCTTGACCGGTGGCCGGTCGAACACGTCGAGTTCGCCCGCTTCCCAGCGGCGCAGCCCGCTCTGGATATCCGAGGTGTTGAGGTAGTCGACCTCGTCGAGCTTGACCTCGGCCGCGTCGTGATAGAGCGGGTTCTTGACCAGGACGATCGAGGATTGCGGGACCCAATCCTTGAGGATGAACGCGCCATTGCCGACGAAATGGCCGGGCTTCGTCCAGTCCTGGCCCCATTTCTCGATGGAGGCGCGATGGAGCGGCATCGCCGTATTGTCGGTCAGGCGCAGGGGCAGGATCACGCAGGGCGCCTGCAGCCGGATGCGCAGGGTCAGTGGATCGACCGCGTCGACACCGAGCTTGGTCACGTCTTTTTCCGTGCCGTCGATGATCGCCTCGGCATTGAGGATCGGCCGGAGCGAGAGCGGGTCCGACGCGCCGGTCCTGGGATCGACCCCGCGGCGCATGGCATAGACGAAATCGTCGGCCGTCACCGGATCGCCGTTCGACCATTTCCCGTCCGGGCGCAGGTGGAAGGTATAGGTGAGGCTGTCGGCCGAGACGTCCCAGGACAGCGCTGCACCCGGCACCGGCTTCAGGTCCATGTCGAGTGCCGTCAGCCCCTCCATCAGCTCGTGCTGGATGTCGACGTCGTAGAGCGCGATGCCCTTCTGGGGATCCAGCGATTCGACCTCGCTGTCGAGGCCGCGCCGCAGCAGCTTCGCGGCATGAGCGTCGGCGGTCTGGAACAGCAGGAGCGCAACGGCGGCCGAGGCCAGCACACGGATCATGAAGGTCAGTCCTCGAGCGAAAGGTATCGGCTCTGAATGAAGGGGTTGGTGTTGTGCCAGCCGTGGACCTTGGACGACACCAGCATGTTGACGGTCTGGTAGTAGAGCGGGATCTCGGCATAGTCGGCCAGGATGATCTGCTCCGCCTGGCGGATCAGGTCGGCGCGGGTCTTGATGTCGGTCGCGATCGAGGCCGCCGCGGCCAGCTTGTCGTAGGCCGGATTGGAATAGCCGATCGTGTTCTGATCGGTCGATGTGCTGACGTAGGGCTCGATGAACTGCATCGGGTCGTCATAGGACACGGTGCCGCCCAGCGGCCCCATCGCATAGTTCTTCTGGCGCAGCGTCGCCTCGTAGATCTGCCATTCCTGGTTCTGCAGGCTGACCTCGACGCCGAGCGGCTTCCACATGGAGGCGATGGCCAGCAGCATGGTACGGGATTCGTCGTTGGTCGTGTAGGTGATCTCGAACTTGAACGGATGGTCGGGCCCGTAGCCTTCCTCGGTCATCAGCTGCCTGGCGCGCGCCAGCCGCGGCGCCATCGGCTGGTCCTTCCAGTCATATTGCGGCGGCGTGTAGTCGCCGATCGCCGGGGGCACCACCGAATAGCCGGCCTTCTGGCCCTGCGGCATGATCTTGGTCACGAGCAGCTCGCGATCGACCGCCAGCGACAGCGCCTGGCGCAGCTTCGGATGGTCGACGAAGGGGCCTTTCTTCATATCAAACAGCAGGGCGAACTGGCCGAAGACGTCGCCGGTGCGAAGGACGGCACCCAGGTTCTCGCGGGCCCATTTGATCTGGGTACGCGGCACGAGGGCGACGTCGAGCTCGCCCGCGCGGAAACGCTTGAACCCGGTCTCCAGATTGTCCGACATGACCCAGCGCACGCGGTCGAGCGCCACGTGGGCGGCGTCGTAGAAATCGGGATTCTTCTTGACCACGATCTCGGAATTGGGCGTCCAGCTTTCGAGCGTGAAGGGGCCGTTGGTGACGATCTTGCCCGGCCGGGTCCATTCGGCATTGCCCTCGATCGCCTTGCGATTGAGCGGAAACATCTGCTGGTCGGTCAGCAGCATCGGCAGCATCAGCTGCGGCTGCTTCAGCGTGATGACGATCGTGTAGGGATCGGGTGCCGCGATGCCGAGCTTGGTGAAGTCCTTCTCCTTGCCGGCGATGATCTCCTCGGCATTCACCAGGTCGCGGACCTGCTCGAACGAGGATGCGGCGGTCTTGGGATCGACCAGGCGGCGGAAGCTGTAGAGGAAATCGGCCGCGGTCACCGGATCGCCGTTCGACCATTTCGCGTCATGGCGCAGATGGAAGGTCCAGATTTTCTTGTCGTCGCTCGCCTCCCAGCGCTCGGCGACGCCGGGCGCCACCTTCATGTCCGGGTCGAGCGTCAGCAGACCTACGAACAGGTCGCGCTCGATGTTGACCTCGTAGATGCCGGTGGTCTTCTGCGGATCAAGCGATTCCGGCTCGGCCCCATTGGCGCGGCGCAACACATGTTCCGCCTGGGCTGCCGAGGTTGCGAGCAGGCCGACGATGGCGGCGATGAGGGCAGGGCGCAGGCGCATGGAACGGATCTCTACTTTTCTGCCGATGGGCGCGGTCACGGCTTGATCGACAGGAAACGCGACTGATCGTAGATGATCTTGGTCACGTAACCTTCGAGCTTCGGGCTGACCACGACGTTGAGGACGTAATATTCGAGCGGGGCCAGCGGATAGTCGTCGAGCATCACCTGTTCGGCCTGCTCCATCAGCTTGCGGCGTTCGAGCGGATCGGTCGACGTGCCGCCGCGGTGGAACAGGTCGTCGAACTTCGGATTGGCATAGCCGTTGACGTTGTAGATGCCGGCATCGCTGCGGAAATTGTCGAGGCCGTTCTCGTAATCGTCATAAGTGCCGACCAGGTTCAGGTAGCCGATCTCGTAATTGCGCTCGTTGGTGATGCCGACGAAGACCTGCCATTCCATGTTGTCGAGCGTCACGTCCACCCCGATCGGCTTCCACATGGCGGCGATCGCCAGCAGCAGCTGGCGGGTACTCTCTTCGGTCGTATAGCTGAGCTTGAGCTTCAGCGGATGGTCCGGGCCGTAGCCCGCTTCCTTCATCAGCGTCTTGGCCTTGGCCAGCCGTTCGGGCATCGGCGTATCCTTGAACCTCATGTTCTGTTGCGTGTAGTCGCTCGTCACCGGCGGAATGATGCCATAGGCCGGCTTCTCGCCCCGCGGGTCGACTTTGGTCACCAGCGTCTCGCGGTCGATCGCCAGGTTGAGCGCCTCGCGCAGCCGGATGTCCTGGGCCAATGGCCCGTGCTTCATGTTGAAGAAGATGAAGCCGTAGCCGTTGGCGTCGGCGGTCCGCAGCTGGTCCGGCAGGTTCTCGCGCGCCCAGGGCAGGTTCTGGCGGGTCAGCACCATCCAGTCGAGCTCACCGGCGCGATAGCGCAGCAGGCCGGCCTTGAGGTCCTCGGTCACGATCCAATCGACCTCGTCCAGCTTGATCGACGGGGCGTCGTAGAAATTCGGATTCTTCGTCAGCACGATCTGCGCCTGGGGTACCCAGCTCTTCATCACGAACGGGCCGTTGCCGACCAGATGCTCCGGCTGCGTCCAGGCATTGCCCCATTTCTCGACCGATGCCTTGTGCAGCGGAAACAGCATCGGGTCGGTCAGCAGGAACTTGAGTGCCAGGCGGGCGGCGGTCAGCTGCAGCTTCAGCGTATAGGGATCGGGCGCCGAAACGCCGAGCTTGGTCAGGTCCTTTTCCTTGCCCGACACGATCTCTTCGAAATCGATCAGCTGGGTCAGGTCGGACGGGTCGGCGGCTGCGGTCTTGGGGTCGACCAGGCGGCGGAAGCTGTAGACGAAATCCTCCGCGGTCAGCGGCTCGCCGGTCGACCATTTGGCGTCGTGGCGCAGATGCAGCGTCCAGGTCCTGCCGTCCGGCGAAATCTCCCAGCTCTCGGCCACCCCCGGCACGACATGCTCGTCGGGGTCGAGCGTCAGCAGGCCCATGAACAGGTCGCGGTCGATCGCGAGCGGGCCGGCGCTCGAACTCTTCTGCGGATCGAGCGTCTCCGGCTCCTGCTCCGACATGCGGTGCAGCACCTGGGCCGCTTGGGCAACGCCGGCGGTCTGGAGCAGGACGGCCGCGACTACGGCGAGACGGAGGGACGTGTAGCGCATCGAAACGGGGTTTCCTCGAAAGATCATTGTCATCGCGGCGGGCGCGTGGATCCCCGGGTCAAGCCCGGGGATGGGGGCAAGGCCACGGCACTGCTGGATCCAGTCAGTTCTTGAACGACAGGTAACGGGTCTGCGGATAGGTGACGCTGGCGTCGAACCCCTGCAGCTTCGGATTGACCAACGTGTTGCGCTGGCCGAACTCCAGGGGCGCGATGGGATAGTCGTCGAGCATCACCCGTTCGGCCTGCTGCATCAGCTCGCGCCGGGTCGCCATGTCCTTGGCAGTGCCGCCACGGTGGAACAGGTCGTCAAACTTCGGGTTGGCGTAGCCCGACGGGTTGGCGAAACCGGCGTCGGAGCGCCAATTATCCAGCCCGTTTTCATAGTCGTCGTAGGTCCCGATCAACGCGTAATAACCGATGTCGTAATTGCGCTGGTTCATGTTCGAGACGAAGACCTGCCACTCCGAGTTCTGCAGCTTGAGGTCGATGCCGACCGGCTTCAGCATCGCCGACAGCGCGAGCAGGATCTGCCGGCTGTTTTCGTCGGTCGTGTACATCACCTCGAGGGCGAGCGGATGGGCCGGGCTGAAACCCGCCGCGGTCATCAGCTCCTTCGCCTTCTTGATCCGGTCGGCCATGGGCGTGCCCTTGAACGGCATGCTCTGCGCCGTGTAGTCGCTGACCGCCGGCGGCACCATGCCGTAGGCCGGGGGCTCGTCGCGCGGGTCGATCTTGGTCACGAGCACCTCGCGGTCGATCGCCAGATTGAATGCTTCACGCACCCGGATGTCCTTGGACAAGGCACCTTTGACCATGTTGAAGAATAGCAGCCCGGTCGAGTTGATCGGCGCCGAGCGCAGCTGGGCGGCCATGTTCTGCTTGGCCCAGGGCAGGTGCACCCGGGTCAGCGGGATGAAATCCAGCTCGCCCGCGCGGTAGCGCGTGAGGCCGGACTCGAGGTTCTCGGTGACCATCCAGTCGACCTTGTCGATCGCCACGTCCTTGGCACCGTAGAAGCTCGGGCTCTTGATCAGCGAGATCTCGGACTGCGGCGTCCAGGATGCCATGCTGTAGGGGCCGTTCGAGACGATGTGGCCCGGTTGGGTCCATTGGTCGCCCCACTTCTCGATCGAGGCACGGTGCATCGGCGCCAGCGTCATGTCGGTCAGCAGGAACGGCAGCGCGATGCGCGGTTCGGTCAGGTGCAGCACCAGGGTGTAGGGATCCGGCGCCTCGACGCCCAGCTTGGACAGGTCCTTTTCCTTGCCCGAGACGATCGCGTCATAGCCGTCGAGCTGCTTCAGGTCGGACGGATCCTCCGCGGCGGTCTTGGGATCGACCAGGCGTTGGAAACTATAGATGAAATCGGCCGCGGTCACCGGCTCGCCGGTCGACCATTTTCCGTCATGGCGCAGGTGGAAGGTCCAGGTCTTGCCGTCCGGCGCGATGTCCCAGCTCTCGGCCGCGCCCGGCGCCGGCTTGTTGTGCGGGTCCAGCACGGCCAGGCCCACGAACATCTCGCGGTCGACTGCCAGCGATTCGGCGGAATTGGTCTTTTGCGGATCGAGCGAGTCCGGTTCCGCGCCGTTGTAGCGGTGCAGAACCTGCTCGGCCTGGGCCGCGGTCGAGAGCAGGGCGGCGATCAGGCCGGCGGCAATGCTGGGGAACAGGCGCATGGCAGTGACTCAGTCCTTGAACGAAAGATAGCGCGTCTGCGGATAGGGCTGGCCGTCGTGCCAGCCGACCAGGCGTGGCGTCACCAGGAAATTGGCGACGCTGTACTGCAGGGGCACCATGGCGTAGTCGCCCAGCACGGTCCGCTCGGCGCCTTCGAGGGCGGCACGCCGGGAAGCCGTGTCGGTCGCGCGCGCCGCCTGGTCCATCAGCGCGTCGAACGCCGGGTTGGCATAGCCGCAGTGATTATACAGCCCAGCATCGGTCCGGTAGGGGATGAGGTATTCCGTCGGATCCTCGAATTCCGGGATCTCGCTCAGGATGCCGATCTCGTAGTCCTGCTGGCGGATTTTGACCTGGTAGACCTGCCATTCCATGTTGTCGAGCGTGACCTCGACACCGAGCGGCTTCCACATCGAACCCAACGCCAGCAGGTAGGTGCGTGTGTCGTCGTTGGTCGTGTAGCTGAGCGTCAGCTTCAACGGATGGTCCGGACCATAGCCCGCGGTCGCCATCAGCTGCTTGGCGCGCGCCAGGCGATCGGCATAGGACGATGCCTGCCAGTCGTAGCTCTGCGGCGTATAGTCGGGCATCACCGTCGGCACCATCGCGTAGGCCGG